>JBATPF010000480.1:0-12446 GCA_049291355.1 Giesbergeria sp. | reverse complement strand
GATGTAGAGCGCAAGCGCCTGCATGGCCTGTCGCCACTGGCCGATTCGGGGGCGAGCGGCGCTGATATCTACACCCCTGAGGCCTCAGAGCGCACCTTCGAGCACCTGGCCGAGCAGGCCAGCGCGCTGCTGCGGGCCGGCTACCCGGTCATCGTCGATGCTGCCTTCCTGCGGCGCAGCGATCGCGCCCGCATGCATGCCGTGGCGCAGACACTGGGCCTGCCCTTCACCGTGTTGCACTGTCGCGCAGGTGAGGAGCAGCTGCAAGCGCGCGTGCAAACTCGACTTGCGGCGGGAGGCGACCCGTCCGAGGCCGACCTGGCCGTACTGGCAGCGCAGCAGCGCACAACCGAACCGCTGACACCGCAAGAGCAGGCGCTGACACTGACCGTGAACACCGAGGCCCTGTGGAGCGCCACAGACCTTGAGCGCCAATGGCGAGCCGCCCCGACAGATGCGAAAGCCTGATTGAGTTACTATTTAATTGATAGCTTCTAACGCTTACTAGATAAGCGCTAGGGCACAAAAATACTTAAAAACTGGAGCCCTCCATGCAATTTGAAACGCTCGCCGTATCCCTGCAAGACCACATCGCCACCGTGCGCCTGAACCGGCCCGAAAAGGCCAACGCCATGAACGCCACCATGTGGCAGGAAATCCGCCAAGCCTTCCGGTGGGTGGACGAAACCCCCGAAGCCCGCGTCGCTGTGCTGCAAGGCGAGGGCAAGCTGTTCACCGCCGGCATCGACCTGCAAATGATGATGGGCACCGCCGCGCAGGTGCAGGGCGACTGCGAAGGCCGCAAGCGCGAAGCGCTGCGCCGCGTCATCCTCGACATGCAGGACACCCTGACCAGCCTGGAGCGCTGCCGCAAGCCCGTGCTCGCTGCCATCCACGGCGCCTGCATTGGCGGCGGCATTGACCTCGTCACCTGCGCCGACATGCGCTACGCCAGCAGCGACGCGTACTTCACCATCAAAGAAATCGACATCG
Source organism: Giesbergeria sp. (assembly GCA_049291355.1). Lineage (GTDB taxonomy): Bacteria > Pseudomonadota > Gammaproteobacteria > Burkholderiales > Burkholderiaceae_C > Simplicispira. The sequence goes on along the minus strand of JBATPF010000480.1, from coordinate 11,453 downwards.
GCATGACGGCCGACGTCGGCACGCTGCAGCGCCTGCCCAAGTTGGTAGGCGAGGGCATCACCCGCGAGCTGGCCTACACCGGCCGCAAGTTCGACGCGGCCGAGGCCAAGGAAATCGGCCTGGTGAACCGCGTGTTCGAAAGCCGTGAGGCCTTGTACGCCGGCGTGCAAGAAATTGCCGCCACCATCGCCGCCAAATCGCCCCTGTCCATTCGCGGCACCAAGGAAATGATCACCTACGCCCGCGACCATTCGGTGGCCGACAGCCTGAACTACATCGCTACGTGGAACGCCGCGATGCTGATGAGCAGCGACTTGACCGCTGCGATGACGGCCAGCATGAGCAAGCAGACGCCAAGTTTCAAGGATTGAAGGCTGGGAGCAGGGCGCCGGCCGAAGCAGCAGGGAGCCACTGCTGCTTCAAATTTTGAAGCTGAGTTCCAAGGGCTGATGGCCTTCTAGAATCGCCCGCAGGGAGGTTCAGCATGACACCAGAGGCAAAAGCCCGGAAAACCATAGACGCACTCTTGCTGTCAGCGGGCTGGCACGTCTGCGGCGTGGCCGATGCGAACATCCATGCGGCCCTTGGCGTCGCCATCCGCGAGTTCCCCCTCAACAATGGTTTTGGCTTTGCCGACTACCTGCTGTATGTCAACGGCAAAGCCTGCGGTGTCATCGAGGCCAAGAAAGAGGGCGCCACCCTCACGGGTGTGGAAGTGCAGTCTGGCCGCTATGCCCAAGGCCTGCCCGCGAGCTTGCCCGCATGGCGCAGGCCCTTGCCCTTCCTGTGGGAGTCCACCGGGGTCGAGACCCACTTCACCAACGGCCTGGACCCCGAGCCGCGCGCACGCAACGTCTTCGCCTTCTTCCGCCCTGAGCTGCTGCTGCAGTGGCTGACCTATTTGCAGGCACCGGCGGGCTCCAACACGGCGCAAGATGCGGCAGGCACCTTCCTGGCCCGCATGCGCGCCATGCCCAAGTTGGTCACCGAGTGGGGCACCGGCGGCGCCCGCTACCAACTGTGGCCCGCGCAAATTACGGCGATTGAAAACTTGGAGAAATCCTTGGCCGCCAACAAGCCCAAAGCCTTGATCCAAATGGCCACCGGCAGCGGCAAAACCTTTACCAGCATTGGCTTCATCTACCGCCTTATCAAGTTCGGCGGCGCGCGCCGCGTGCTGTTTTTGGTCGACCGGGGCAACCTGGCGCGCCAGACCAAGAAAGAGTTTGACGCTTACGCCAGCCCCTACAACGCCTACAAATTCGGCGAGGAATACATCGTCCAGCACCTGCAAAGCAACCAGATCGACACCTCGGCCCGCGTGGTCATCTGCACCATCCAGCGCATGTTCAGCATGCTCAAGGGGCGCGAGCTGCCTGCCGATGCCGACGAAGAAAGCACTGAAGGCATGGAGAGCCTCTTCAAGCAGGCAGAACCCATTGGCTACAACCCCACCATCCCCATCGAGAGCTTTGACATTGTGGTGACCGACGAGGCCCACCGCAGCATCTACAACCTGTGGCGCCAGGTGCTGGAGTACTTTGATGCTTACCTGATCGGCCTGACGGCCACGCCCAACAAACAAACTTTTGGCTTCTTTAACCAGAACCTGGTCATGGAATACGGCCACGCCCAGGCCGTGGCCGATGGCGTGAACGTCAACTACGACGTGTACCGCATCAAAACCGAGGTGACCGAGGCCGGCGCCAAGGTCGACAAAGGCTACTGGCTGGAAACACTAGACAAGGCCACCCGCCGCAAAACCGCTTGGCAGCTGGACGAAGACTTTGAATACGACCCCGCCGAGCTGGACCGCGCCGTGCAAACGCCCGACCAGATCCGCACCGTAGTGCGCACTCTGCGCGACAACTGGAACGTTGACTTGTTCCCCCAGCGCCAGGAGCTGCCCAAAACCTTGGTCTTTGCCAAAGACGACAACCACGCCGAGAAGATTGTCGAAATCCTGCGCGAAGAGTTTGGCCGGGGCAACGAGTTTGCGCAAAAAATCACCTACAAAACCACCGGCAGCAGCCCCGAGCAACTCATCAAAGACTTCCGCACCGCCTACTACCCGCGCGTGGCCGTCACCGTGGACATGATCGCCACCGGCACCGACATCAAGCCGGTGGAAATCGTCGTCTTCATGCGCAGCGTAAAAAGCCGCAGCTTCTTCGAGCAAATGAAAGGCCGGGGCGTGCGCATCTGCAACCCCACCGATTTGGCCGCCGTCAACCCGGGGGAGGGCGTAAAAAAAAGACCACTTCGTCATCGTCGATGCCGTGGGCGTGTGCGAGCGCGACAAAACCGACAGCCGCCCCATGGACCAAAAGAAGAGCGTGGGGCTCGACAAACTGCTGCAAGCCGTGAGCCTGGGCAATGTGGAAGAAGAGGTCCTCTCAAGCATCGCCGCGCGCCTGGCCCGGTTGGACCGCGATGCGTCCGACGCCGACCAGGCCAAGGTGCAAGAGCTGAGCGGCGGCAAAACCCTGTGCGACCTGGCGCGCGGCATTGTGGAGGCGCTCAACATCGACGCCACCCAAGACATGTCATCCTTTGAAGCCGATGCGCAGCTTAGAGACGCCACCAAGCCTTTCAGCTCACCCGCATTGCGCGAGCAGCTATTGAAAATGAAGCAAAAGGCCGACCTGGTGATCGACACCGTGACGCAAGACAGCTTGATCAGCGCCACCTTTGCCGAGGGCAGCGACCGCGCCGCAGAACTGGTGCAAAGCTTTGAGGCCTTCATCGCCCAACACAAAGACGAAATCACCGCCCTGCAAATTTTGTACAGCCGGCCCACCCGCGCGCCACTCAAGTTTGAAGACGTGCAAGCCCTGGCCGATGCTCTGCACGCCCCGCCGCATCTGATGGACGAAGGCGCCCTCTGGCAAGCCTATGCCGCCATCCGCAAAGACAAAGTCAAAGGCGCCAGCCAGCGCCGCCTGCTGACCGATTTGGTCAGCCTGGTGCGCTTTGCCATGCAGCAAACCAACGAGCTGGTGCCTTACCCGGAGCGCGTGCAGGCCAACTTCAAGGCCTGGCTGGCGCAGCACCAGCAGCACAACCCACAACCGTTCACGCAAGAGCAACAACACTGGCTAGAAATGATCCGCGACCACATTGCCGCCAACCTCGGCATAGAAACAGGCGACTTCGAATACGCCCCCTTCAACACCGAGGGCGGCCTCGGCAAGGTGCACCAGCTCTTTGGCGCGGAACTGCCCAAGGTGATTGAGGAAATGAATCGGGAGTTGGCGGCGTGAGTGAGCAATCTGTAATCGCCGCACCTATCGAACCACTTGGTGCCGATTTGGCACCAAGTCGGCACCAGGTCAGGCGCCAAGTCCTCAACGATATTGTTGGCACGAAAATGGTTCCGCTGTCGGAAGCAGTAGAGATCAACCCAAAGCTTGACCGTAGTTTGCTGGCTGATGACTTGGATGTCTCCTTCGTGCCGATGGCTTCGGTTGAAGCCCTGACTGGTGCCATTGATGTTTCGACCATCCGCAAATACGCGGAAGTCAAAAAGGGTTACACACACTTTCGCGACGGCGACATTCTGTTTGCCAAGGTCACACCGTGCATGGAAAACGGCAAGATGGCCATTGCCCGCAAGCTGGTCAATGGCGTTGGCTTTGGCTCAACCGAGTTTCACGTTCTGCGCCCGCGTGCCGGCGTTGATGCCCGATACATCTACAACTTCGTCTCCAGCCAGACATTCCGCAAAGAAGCGTCCGGGCACATGACCGGTGCCGTAGGCCTGCGCCGCGTGCCAAGTGCGTACCTAGAAGAGCAACTGATCCCATTGCCCAGCATTGAGCAGCAGTGCGAAATCGTCGCCGAACTCGAAAAACAGTTCTCCCGCCTCGACGAAGCCGTCGCCAACCTCCAGCGCGTCAAAGCCAACCTCAAACGCTACAAAGCCTCCGTCCTCAAAGCCGCCGTCGAAGGCCGCCTCGTAGAAACCGAAGCCACCCTGGCCCGTCGCGAAGGCCGCACCTACGAAACCGGCGAACAGCTTTTGCAGCGGATTCTTGAAGAGCGGCGGATGAAGTGGGTTGGACACGGAAAGTGGAAAGCGCCCGCGTCACCAACAGCGGACACGACTTTGCCCGAAGGTTGGATGTGGGCCAGCGTTGATCAGTTGGCAGATGTTGGAACTGGCGCCACTCCAAAGCGTGACAAGTCAGCGTATTGGAATGATGGCGATGTACCTTGGGTTACGAGCAGCGTTGTGAATGGTGACTTTGTTGATGAGGCGTCGGAATTCGTTACCAAGTTAGCGCTCGCTGAAACTAATCTCACGTTGTATCCCATTGGCACTTTGCTCATTGCTATGTATGGCGAAGGGAAAACACGAGGGAAATGTACTGAGTTGCGTATTCCTGTGCTACCAATCAGGCGCTTGCTGCACTACAGGTCCACGTGTCTATCCGTGGCTATCTCCGGCACTTCTTAGAACTCAACTATGAAGAGATGCGAAAAGTTGCGTCTGGTGGGGTTCAGCCGAATTTGAATTTGAGTTTGGTTAGGGCCGTATGTGTACCTTTGCCGCCGCTGCCTGAACAAGTCCGCATCGTTGCCGAAGTCGACCGCCACTTGTCCATCATTCGCGAAGTCGAGGCCGAGGTTGACACCAACCTCAAGCGCGCGCAGGCGTTGCGGCAGGCGACGCTGTCCAAAGCATTTCAACAAACGCAGTGATGAAACGGGAGCGCAGGTCATCGGCAGTTGGCGAATTCATGTGTACCTCAGAAGAAGGGCAACGATATTCGCATTAGACAGAAGTCTATGCAGGCGTTGTTTGTGATGTTCCAAATATCAGTGCAAGGGAGCAGGGATGAGTATGGATTTCAAAGGCGTTCAGGAAGATGACCGTGATTCGGGCGAATTCAAGGTTCACTACCATCTAGATGGCGGCGCGCACCGAATGGACGCACTCGTTCGCAATCGGGCAGAAGGCGAACTGCTTGCGCTGCTTAAAGAGGTTGGGGCTGTTCTAGGGCTTCCAGTGCACGTTGAGACCCATGCATATGGTGAAGGCGGTCTCGTTGAGTACCTAAACCTGATTTTCCAAAACAAAGAGCAAATTGCATCTGTGATGGCGATGCTTAGCCCGTTGCTGGGTGCGCCCTTCTACTTTGACAAGATCAAGCAATCCAAGCAACAAACCGCGCTCAACGAGTTGAACTTAAAGAAGTTCAAGCTGGAAATACAAGAAAAGGAAGATGCCGTTGCCGAGCGGGAAGGAAAAAAGCTAAAGGAGTCCAAAAACGAGGTGCTCCCTCTCGATTCGCCTCCAACTGCGGATGAAATTGCCCAAGCACTTCTGACCAGGAAAAAGATCGCTAGACGTCGATCTAACTATTACGAAATACTTCTCATCGATCCAAAGATTGATGCTGTTGGCTTTGTGCCGTCGCACAGCAAGAACGCAATTGAAAACATTGTGGAGAGAGGTGATTTTGCGAATTTCGTGATTGCTGAATCTGACCTCGAGCCGCTTGTCTATGAGCATATTCCTCTTGAAATTGTGTCTCCGGTGCTGCGTTCTGGGGCAATAAAGTGGCGAGGAATCTTCGAAAAGAAAGTCGTCAGTTTTGAACTGCGAGACCACGCATTCCGCAGTGAAGTTGCCAGTCAGAACGTGCAATTCCAGAACGGCACAACATTAATATGCGACTTCGAGGTTCATCAAAAGGAAGATGACACGGGCGAGATCGAAATTGCAGGCTATGTAGTCACGAAAGTGCATGACGTAAAGACTCCGCATGCACCGCAGCAGCGGCGCACTGAAGAACAGTTCCGGCTGCCGCTGCCCGATAAGTGAGACAACGATGACGTAACTGACGGTTGAAATCTACAAGCGGTGGAGTTCTTGAATCCGAGATTTACATAGATGTCTTAAAAATCAAACACTAGCGAATACATGCGCCAACTCGACCTCTTCTCAGCCCTCCAATCCAGCACCGAGAGCATCGACACCGAATTCAAATCAGCGCGCGGTGGCATGCCCGGCAGTTTTTGGGAGTCCTATTCCGCCGTGGCCAATACCCAGGGCGGCACCATCGTGTTGGGTGTGGCCGAAAAGCCCGCTGGCCTGGTGTGGGAGGGTGTGTCCGATGCCGCGCAACTGCGCACCGTGCTGTGGGGTCAGTTGAATGACTGGCACAAGGTCAGCACCAATCTGTTGCGCGAAGACGATGTGCGCACGGTAGCAAGCTACCGCGTGACGGAGGACTCCCCCAATCGGACGGTGACTCCCTTCATTTGGCCGGGGACTCCCTTCATTTGACGGTGAACTCCTCTCATTTGACGCCGGAACTCCTGTCATCGGCGAAACCAGCCTGGCTCAAACGAAAGCTGCCTGCGGCGGAAATGCAAGCGCCGGTATTGCGTCTATGTGGTGGCCGGTGGCGGACATCCAAGGACTTGGCTGCTTTGTTGAACCACGATGCGGAAAACTTGCAGGGCGGCATTCTTGGTGGGATGGTGAAGAAGGGGTTGCTGGAGTTGCGCTTCCCCGATGTGTTAAATCGGCCCGATCAGGCTTATCGAGCTGTAGAAGGCGATGCCGCGGCTGGTAAGTAGCTGTTTGCTTTTGTTTTGATAGCTGCTTGCGCAATGGGTATAAGCGCTAAAGGCCTATTTTGGTCAAAATTTTCTTTTGACTAATTGCAGGCTATTCGCTAAAGTAAGATTTCCTTACTTTCTTGAAAACGCCATGCTCGCGAAAATCACTTCCAAAAACCAGCTCACGCTGCCCAAGAGCGTGACGCAGGCCGTGGGTGCCACGGAATATTTTGACGTGGAGGCACGCGCCGGGCAGATCATCCTGACGCCCGTGCGCATTCAGCGCGGCGATGCGGTGCGAGCCAAGTTGGCCGAGCTCAACCTCACCGACGACGATATGGCCACTGCCGTGGCCTGGGCCAGAGCGCCCCAATCGGCGCCAGCCATCGCTGCTGAGCCGGTGCCGGCATACGCGGCAAGCCCTGCCAAGCCCAAGAAGGCGGTTGCCAAAAAGCCTCAGTCCAAAGCATGACCAGCCCTTTGCGCGTGGTGCTGGAGACCAACGTGGTGTTGTCCGCGCTGGTGTTTGGTGGCGGCTTGGCCGGGCAGGTGCGGCGGGCGTGGCAGCAGGGGGCGCTGCTGCCTTTGGCAAGCACGGCCACGGTGCAAGAGTTGGTGCGGGTGCTGGCTTACCCCAAGTTCCGTCTTTCCCAACTAGAGCAAAACGAATTGCTGGCCGACCACCTGCCTTATACGGAGACGGTGCGCATTCCCCAGCCGACGCCCCGGGTGCCGGAGTGCCGCGATGTGCTTGATGCGCCATTTATGCACCTGGCGGTGGCGGGAAGGGCGCAAGTGCTGGTATCGGGTGACTGCGATCTACTGGCCATTGCTGCAGAGTTTGAGCGAGCCAGTGGCTGCCCCATTTTGGCAATGGACGCCTTTTTTAAGCATCCGCTGACCACTGGTTTGCTGTCAAATAGATAGCTGCTTACACAATAGGTACAAGCGCTAGAGGCCTATTTGTATCAAAATTTACCTCAGCGCTCGTGCGGGTGCGTGGGGTGGGCGAGGCAGCAAAGAACGAGCCATGCTCTGGGGCCCACCCCTCCAAGGCAACGTGGACGAAAGCGGTTCGGCATTGCACTGTTGTGGCGTCGATAGTTAAAAGTTCAGTAAATTGCCTTGTTCATTTAAATTGAACAACATGAACTCTTGTGCAAATGGTCGGTATCGTTCAAAATTTGCAAATGTTCATAAAAATTGAACAACTCCATGCAAGCAGACCCAACCCCTGATTTACCCGAGCGCGTAGCGCAAGCCTTGGCTGCTATGGGCGTGCCGGCGCAGGCTCGTCCTGCGCCCGGCGGCGCCTGCAGTCTGCGCGTGGGGCAGAAGGGCCAATGGGCAGACTACACCGTGGTGCCGATGCCCCACTTGGCGCGCGCCACCATGGGGGCGGCACTGATGCAGGCGCGCCAGTTGGCTGTAGAGGGCGGCAACCCTACGTTGCTGGTGGCCGAATACGTCACGCCGCCGGTGGCCGATGACCTGCGCGCCCAAGGCCAACCCTTTGCCGACGCCGTGGGCAATGCCTGGCTGCCAGCGCCGCTGGTGTTCATCACCGGCCGCAAGCGGGCAAGCAAACCCGTGCCTGCCGCTGCGGGTCGGGCCGATACGCCTGTGGGTTTAAAAATATTGTTTGCTTTGCTGTGCGACCCTGCGCTGCCAGACGCGCCGCACCGGGCCATTGCTGCCGCAGCGGGCGTGGCCTTGGGTGGGGTACCCGCGGTGCTGCAAGACTTGCAACAGCAGGGGCATTTGCTGGTGTTGGGCAAGCGCCGCCGCCTCAATGCCACGCGCCGCGTGCTTGATGCCTGGGCGCAGGCCTATGCGCGGCGCCTGCGGGACAAAACCTTGCACGGGGCCTATGTGACGCCCACGTTCGATGCCTGGGCAGAATGGCCGCTAGACCCAAGCGATGGCTTGTGGGGCGGCGAACCAGCCGCGAACCTGCTGACGAATTACCTGCGCCCCGGCGTGCTGACCATTTACGCCCAGCGCCTGCCGCCCATGTTGATGGCCAGGCAGCGCATGACCCGGGCCGATGGTCAGCGCGAGCGCATTCTGGAATGGCGCAAGCCTTTTTGGGGCCAGTTGCCCGCAGGGCTGCGGCCCGATGTGGTGCCCCATGTGCTGGTGTATGCCGATTTGCTGGCCACGGGCGATGGCCGCTGCATAGAAACTGCCAACGTACTTTATGAGCAGCACCTTGCTAGCGCTTTCCCATAAGGCCGAACTCGGCATGCATGCCCGCGTGGTGGGCGATGCGCAAGCGGTGGCAACGCCGCTGGGGTTCGCCATGCTGATTACCGGCGCCTTTGCGCGCGACCTGCATTTGCACTATGCATGGGGTGTGCCCGTGCAGCGCCAAACGGGGGATGTGGACTTTGCGTTGGCAGTCCCCGACTGGGCTGCTTTTGAGTTGCTGCGCGGGCAGTTGGTCAATACCGGGCGATTTGCAGAGGTGCGTGGCTTGCCACATCGACTGCGCCACTGCGACGGTATGCCGGTGGACTTGGTTCCGTTTGGCGCGATTGAGACAGAGCAGCGGCAGATTGCCTGGCCGCCCGCCGGTGACGTGGTGATGGACGTGTTTGGTTTTCGCGAGGCACAAGCGACTGCCGTAGGTGTGGCACTGCCGCAGGGTGTACAGGCCGCCGTAGTGTCTCTGCCGGCACTGGCTTGGCTCAAGATTGTCTGTTGGCAAGACCGGCATCGCCGCTCGCCGGGAAAAGATGCGCAAGACCTTCAACAAATTTTGAGCCACTACCTTGACGCGGGGAATGAGCCAAGGCTGTGGGAAGAATTTGTTCTTTGGACGCAGGAAGACGGCTTTGACTACGCGCTGGCGGGTGCACGCATGCTGGGCCGCGACATCGCAGCGCAGTTGGACGCCCAGGCGCTGGCGCGCGTGGGCGACATCGTCACGCAACAAGCCAACACCGAACAGCCCGGCGTTTTGCCCGGGCAAATGAACTCCAGTAACCCAGAGCAGGCAGTCCTGCAATTGCAGGCGCTGCTCAGGGGATTGAACGAAAAATCGACACCATGAACACCACCACCAACTCCCTCGTCCAGAAGCTCTGGAACTACTGCAACGTGCTGCGCGACGATGGCATGAGCTATGGCGACTATGTGGAGCAGCTCACGTATTTGCTCTTCCTCAAGATGGCGGACGAGCGCAGTGCGCCGCCCTTTAACGTCAATGCAAACCAGCCCAGCATCGTGCCCGCCGCCTACGCCTGGCCCACGCTGCTGGCGCACGATGGCGACGAACTGTTTGAGCACTACCGCCATGTGCTCGAAGCGCTGGGCAAAGAGAAAGGCACGCTGGGTCTGATCTTCGGCAAGGCGCAAAACAAGTTCCAGGACCCGGCCAAGCTGCGCCGTGTCATCGTCGACTTGATCGACGCCGAGACCTGGACGATTCTGGGTGCGGATGTAAAAGGCGACGCCTATGAGGGCCTGCTGGAAAAAAATGCGCAAGACACCAAGAGCGGCGCGGGCCAGTACTTCACGCCGCGTGCGCTGATTCAGGCCATGGTGGAGTGCATTGCACCGCTGCCGGCCGAGCGCATTTGCGACCCGGCCTGTGGTACAGGCGGCTTTCTGTTCACCGCGCACAACTACATCACGGCCCACAACAAAAGCCTGACGCGCGAGCAGCTCAAGCACCTGAAAGAACAGGCGTTTACGGGCTACGAGCTGGTGCAGGCTACCGCCCGCGTATGCGCCATGAACATGATGTTGCACGGCATTGGTTCTGAAAAATCGGTGCCCGTGGTGGTGGGCGATGCGCTGGCCGCAGACCCTGGCGAGCGCTTTGAAGTGGTGCTGGCCAACCCGCCTTTTGGCAAGAAGAGCAGCACCGTCATCGTGGGGGAAGATGGGCGCACCAGCACCGAAAAAGACACCATTGAGCGCGATGATTTCTGGGCCACCACCAGCAACAAGCAGCTCAACTTTGTGCAGCACATCAAGACCCTGCTCAAAACCCATGGCCGCGCAGCAGTGGTGTTGCCCGACAACGTGCTGTTTGAAGGCGGCGCGGGCGAGACCATCCGCAAGAAGCTATTGCACGAGTGCGATGTGCACACGTTGCTGCGCCTGCCTACGGGCTTGTTCTACGCGCAGGGTGTCAAGGCGAACGTGCTCTTCTTCGACAAGAAGCCAGCGAGCGAGTCACCGTGGACCAAGCAGTTGTGGATCTACGACCTGCGCACGAACAAGCATTTCACGCTCAAGACCAACCCGCTGCGCCGTGACGATCTGCAAGAGTTCGTGAACCTCTACAACGTCAACAACCGCAACGCGCGCCAGGCGACCTGGTCACCCGAGCAGCCGGAGGGGCGCTGGCGCGCCTACAGCTATGAAGAGCTGATCGCGCGAGACAAAGCCAGTCTGGATATTTTTTGGCTGAAAGACGATTCACTCGCCGATAGTGACAACCTGCCTGCACCGGGCGTGATTGCCCTGGAGATTGTGGAAGACCTGCAGGCGGCGCTGGCGCAATTCAAACTGATTGCCAGCGATCTGGGGGAAGTCGTTGAAGAGTGACGCGGTCGCTGGATGAACGACGCCGACTATTTGGTCCCAAAAATCCGATCCCCAGCATCCCCCAACCCCGGCAGGATGTAGCCGTGGTCGTTCAGCTCACGGTCGATGGCCGCCGTAAAGATGGGCACATCAGGGTGGGCCTTTTGCAGCGTGGCGATGCCCTCGGGCGCGGCCAGCAGGCAGACGAATTTGATGGAGCGGGGGTTGAGCTTTTTGAGCCGGTCAATGGCGGCCGAAGCCGAGTTGCCCGTGGCCAGCATGGGGTCGACCACGATGATGTCGCGCTCGTCCATCTCGGACGGCATCTTGAAGTAGTACTC
>JBATPF010000479.1:0-1821 GCA_049291355.1 Giesbergeria sp. | reverse complement strand
CCCTGGCCGCGCGCACCGGCGGCGCCGGCATGCTGGTGGGCGCCTGGCGCGTGACCTTCTGGGGTGCGCTGGCCATGGCCATCACTGCGGGCGTGGGGGCGCTGTTCGGGGCGCCTGTGGGGTGATGTTTGCCGGGCGGGACGGACGTTTTGTGACGGTGTTTTAGGGTTTGGGTTCCGCGGGGTGAGGCTCACGCTTCTGCGTGGCGCCGTCACACCGGTCGGCCGTTTGGAAGAACGCCTCGGTCAGTTCGGGCGCGTCGTCCGGGTCGGTCCATGGAGTGGGCATATCAGGCTCTTTCTCAGTCATTGGCTTTCTCCCCGCATTCGGTTTCTCAATCAATCGAGTACGCGAAGGCGAAGCGCAGACAGTACAGGCGTACGACAAGCGAAGCCGACAAAGTAATCGTTTGATTTAGAAATGGAATCAGACCGCTTCAAGCACCCGTATTTCAATGTGCAGCCCGGCAGCCGCCACCATGTTCACCAGCGCGTCGAGACCAAACAGGTCAACTTTGCCGCGCATCAGGTCAGAGACACGCGGCTGCGTCACCCCAAAGAGTTTTGCGGCCTGCACCTGGCTCATTTCGGTGCGGGTAAGGTGGTTCTTCAGCGCCGTCAGCAGCACGGAGCGCAGCTTCATGTTCTCTGCGGCTTCCGGGGTGTCCTCGATGGCATCCCAGACGCTGGTAAATCGTTCGTTGCTCATGGGTTTAGCTCCTTCAACGAGCAAGATGCCGCTCATCTCGCTGCGCGGTCTGAACATTGGAAAACACCGTCACGCGCCGCGTTTTGAAGACGTGGTGTTGGCAGCGGGTGTTCTCTGGACCGGACGTTCCGTCAAACGGCCCGTGACGTATTTGTGCAGCACGCTCGCAATCAGCGTTTGGTAGGGAACGCCCTCTTCCAGCGCCTTGACCTGAATATCGCTGAGGTCGCCCGAAGACAGCCGGATATTGACCCTGCAGTCCTTGATTGCCGTGGCCCGCGCAGCGGCCTTGACTCTGGCCAACTCGCTCTTGGTGGCGATGGACTTCAGTTGCCCTTGGTCAAAGGCGCGCAGCCATTCGCTCTCGCTCGGGTCAATCTGGGTGGGCATCGTCGGCTCCTTGGTTCAAGTAGTCCCTGGTGGCAGGCGCAACTTTGCCCAGATGTTCCGTCAGCACCAAAAAATTTTCAAGCCCGCCACGCCACCCCGCCATCCACCGCCACAGCCTGCGCGCGGCCCAGGGCTTCGAGGGTTTGCAGGAGGGTGGGCAAGCCCTTCTTCCAGGGGCCACGGCCTTTGAAGTGTGCTTCCAGCGCGGGCAGCGTGAGTGGCGCGGGGCTGCGGGCCAGGGCTTCGGCGACGGCGCGGACCTGCTCGGGGAGGGTGGCGGGCCAGGGGTGTTGGCTGGCGGGCTTGGGTGCGGTGCTTGCAGGCGGCAAATTTTGATCAAAATCGGCCTCTAGCGCTTGCTGCGCCTGCATTGGTAGCTCTGGTTTTTGTAGTATTTTTGCCGGGTTTTGAAACTCGGGCCGCAGCCAGCGCACGCGGCCCAGGGCTTCCTCGGTGGCGCGCTCGGTGTTGAGTTGCACCAGGTGGGCCAGGATGTCGTCGGTGCTGGCGCCCGCCGGCAGGCGATAAGCGGCGAGCACGGCGGCATCGAGCTCGTCGTGCAGTTCGCGCAGCACGCCGACCAGGCCCTGGGTGTGGATGAGCTTCTCTCTGACGGTCAGCGCCCGGCCGTCTCGCAGCGCGGTGAGCACGTTGTAGAGGCCGGTGAGCGTGAGGACCGCGCTGCCCGCCGCGCCGGCGTCGGGCGCCAGCACGCGCTTGCGG
>JBATPF010000478.1:0-2023 GCA_049291355.1 Giesbergeria sp. | reverse complement strand
AGCAAGCACAGCGCAAAGCGGACGCAGACAGAAAAGCAAACACTTGAACAGCATCCATCGGAGTCTATGCGCGCCACGGCCGGCTGCGGCCCGCCGATAATCGTGTCCATGGCCCCGCTCCCCCGTTTCTTATGAAGCTGCTCGCTTTCGATACCAGCACCGAATCGCTGTCCATCGCCGCGCAGCACGGCGAGCGCGTGATCACGCACAGCGGGGCGGGGGGCGCCCAGGCTTCCGCCGGCCTGATTCCCGCGCTGCGCCAGGTCTTGGCCGATGCGGCGCTGCCGCTCGACGCCCTGGATGCACTGGTCTTCGGGCGCGGACCTGGCTCGTTTACGGGCGTGCGCACCGCCTGTTCGGTGGCGCAAGGCTTGGCCTTTGGCGCCCGCGGCGGCGCGGGCCTGCCGGTTTTGCCCATCGACAGCTTGCTCGCCGTGGCGGAAGACGCCCGACAACGGCATGGCTGCACGCAGGTTGTCGCGGTGCTGGACGCCCGTATGGACGAGGTCTACGTGGCGCGCTATGCCTACGACGCAGGGCACTGGAGTGCCAGCGGCGATTGCTCGGTCTGCGCGCCGGAGGCAGTGGCGGTGCCCAATGGCTGGACGGTAGCCGGCAACGCCCAGGCAGTCTATGGAGCGCGCCTGGCGCCCCATGCGCCGCACGTGCAGGCCCGGCCCGAAGCAGCCGCGCTGCTGCGCCTGGCGCCCGCCTTGCTGGCGCAAGGGCTGGCACTTTCGGCCGATGCGGCCCTGCCTTTGTATGTGCGCAACAAGGTAGCCCAGACCACCGCCGAGCGCGCAGCCAAGGCCGCCCAGACGGCCGCGACAGCACCATGAACGCCGTCGCCACCCCAACTCCCGATGCGCCGCAAGTTCGGCTGGAGGAACTTTCGCTCGGCCAGCTCGAACACGTCCTGGCCATCGAGTCGCAAGCTTACGAATTCCCCTGGAGCCGCGGCAATTTCACCGACTCTCTCTCCAGTGGCTACGCGGTGCACCTGCTGTGCGCGGGCGAGCAGGTCCTGGGTTACTACGTCGCCATGCGCGGTGTGGACGAAGCGCACCTGCTCAATCTCACCGTGGCGCCACAGTTTCAGCGCCAGGGCTGGGCGCGGATGCTGCTTGATGCGCTGGTGTTGTGGGCGCGCTCGCAAGCGGCCCAGTGGTTGTGGCTGGAGGTGCGCGTGAGCAATGTACGCGCCATCGCGCTCTACCAGGCCTTCGGCTTTCACCGCGTGGGCGAGCGGCCGCGCTACTACCCGGCAGCCGGCGGTGCGCGCGAGGATGCGGTTGTCATGAGTCTGCCTCTGTGACTTTGCAGCTCGACGCTCGCCAACGCGCCATGCTCCATGAGATGGGGGTGCGTGTGTGGATGCCAGTGGCCGCATCGGCCGCGCCACTGCAGGCCCTGGCACCCGCGCCAGCTACCCGTGTGCAGCCGCCCCCCCCGCCAACCTCGGCCAGCAAGGCCCCCAGACCAGCGCCTCGGTTGCTTTCGGTGCCAGAGAACAACGCGGAGCCAGCAGCGGCGGCATCGGCCTGGACCGTTCAGGCCCCGCGCCTGCTGTATCCGCAGGCGGATCCCAGTCAGGCGCCGCAAGCGCTCGGCGCGGGCTGGCTGGTGGTGGCGGAAGCGTTTTCACCGGACGACCCGATGGCCGAGGGCGCCGAACGCCTGTTGCACGCCATGCTGCACGCACTGCAACTGCACCGGCACCCGCGGGTGGGTTTGTGCAGCGTCAGCGCAGGGGCCGAGCCGGGCACGCAAACAGCAGACACCGCCATGGCGGAGCATGTGGCAGCCTTCGCGCCCGCTGTCGTGCTCGTGATGGGACGCAGCGCAGTGCAGGCTGCACTGGGACGCAGCGACCCCCTGGGCAAGCTGCGCGGCGAGGCGTTGTCGCTCGCCGGAGCCCCAGTGGTGGTGACCTATGACGCCCGCTTTCTGCTGCGCAATGCCGCCTCCAAGCCCGGCGCCTGGGCCGATCTGTGCCGGGCCCGCGCGCTGGCTGGCCGCAGCT
>JBATPF010000477.1:0-11000 GCA_049291355.1 Giesbergeria sp. | reverse complement strand
GGGCTTCATCGCCGTGACCAGCCGCGCCAGCTTCGAAATGGTGCAAAAGACTGCCGCTGCCGGGGTGCCCCTGCTGGCCGCCGTGTCGGCACCCACGTCGTTTGCCGTCACCACCGCCGAGCGCGCCGGTCTCACCCGGGTGGGTTTTGCACGCCAGCAAGACCTGGTGGTGTACTGCCGCCCCGAACGCCTGGGCTGGGGCCCGCTGGGCGTTCACCCCTTGAACAAGGCCACACCCCATGCACACTGATCCCCTGGTCAAGATGGCCAACCAGATTGCCGATTTCTTTGGCGCCATGCCCGACCGCGCCGAAGCGCTCGAAGGCATCGCCCAGCACATTCGCAAGTTCTGGGTCCCGCGCATGCGCCAGCGCTTTCTGGCCTATGTGGACGCCGGCGGCGCGGGGCTGCACCCGCTGGTGCTGCAGTCGGTGCAGGCGCACCGGGCGGTGCTGGAATAGGGGATGCCACGCGCATTTTGCTTTGATTTTTGTAGCTGCTCACGCTTGCCTCATAAGCGCTAGCAGGTGTTTTAGCTCTAAAAATACCCTAAACTTGGGTGTGACTTCCCGAATCGCCGTCATCGACTTTGAAACCACCGGCAGTTCGCCCGGCCAGGGCGCGCGCGCGACCGAGGTGGCCATCGTCATCGTCGAGCACGGCGCGGTGGTGGACAGCTACCAAAGCCTGATGAACGCCGGTGTCTGGGTGCCGCCCTTCATCACCCAACTTACCGGCATCACCAACGCCATGGTGGCCGAGGCGCCCCCGGCGTCGGAAGCGATGGCGCAGGCCAGCCGCTTCGTGGGCGACACACCGCTGGTGGCGCACAACGCAGCGTTTGACCGGGGTTTTTGGCGGTCCGAGCTGGCGCGCGCCGGGTGTGCGGCGGAGCAGCCCTTTGCCTGCACGGTGCGGCTCTCGCGCCGCTTGTACCCCGAGGCACCCAACCACCAGCTGGGCACGCTGGCGCGATTTCACCGCTTGCCTAGCGCGGGCCGCGCGCACCGGGCGCTGGCCGATGCGCAGGTGACGGCCGCGCTGCTGCTGCGCATACAGCAGGACCTGGGCGAGCACTGGGGCATCACCGCTTCGGACCACACATTTCTGATGGCACTGCAGGCATGCGCCAAGGCGCGCTTGCCCAAATTTTTGGCACAGCACGGCGCGCAGGCCTGCATTCCCGTCGCTGCCCTCCCATCCTCCGCCGCCCACACACACTGCTAAGCTTGTCTCATGACCTTACTGATTCTTGGGCTGGTGCTTTTTCTGGGCGTGCATTCTGTGCGCATCGTGGCCGATGGCTGGCGCACCCGCATGCGCCAGCGCCTGGGCGAAGGCGGGTGGAAAGGGCTGTATTCGCTGCTCTCCCTGGCGGGTCTTGCGCTCGTCATTTGGGGTGTCGGCCTGGCGCGCCAGGACCCGGTGGCCTTGTGGACACCGCCCGTGGCCATGCGCCACGTGGCCTCGCTGCTGACGCTGGCGGCCTTCGTCCTGCTGGCCGCTGCGTATGTGCCGCGCAATGCCCTCAAAGCCCGACTGCACCACCCCATGGTGCTTGCGGTAAAGGTGTGGGCGCTGGCGCACCTGCTCTCCAACGGCAACCTGGCCGACGTGCTGCTGTTTGGCGGTTTTTTGCTGTGGGCGGTGCTGGACTTTCGCTCCGCACGCCAGCGCGACCGCGCCCAGGGCACGCGCTATCCCACCGGGACGCTGGCAGGCACCGCCGCTGCTGTGGTGCTGGGCTCGGTCGCCTGGGCGGTGTTTGCCTTCTGGGGCCATGCGCTGCTGATCGGTGTCTCGCCCATGGGGCGCTGATCTTTACACCCGATGGGTTGCCGCATTAGAATGCTCTTCATTTGATAGCTTTTACCGCATATCCATCAAGCGCTAGAGGCACTTTTAATGCATTTTTCCATGCCCCCACCGCACGCCAGGCTGCGGGGCCTGCAGGGCCTGGCGCTGGCTTGTGCCTTGGTGTTGGCTGGCTGCAGCAGTGCCCCGCAAACCAGCCGCCATGCGCGCGGCACGCCGTCCACCCTCTCGGGCGAGCAGGCCAGCAACATTGCCATTCATGCCCTGGGCCTGGTCGGCACGCCGTACCGCTACGGTGGCAACACGCCGGACGGCGGTTTTGACTGCAGCGGACTGATCGGCTACGTCTACCGCAACGAAGTCGGCACACCGCCACCGCGCACCGTGGCGCAACTGGGCAACTGGGGCGAAGAAGTGGACACGCAGGACCTGCGCACCGGCGATCTGGTGCTGTTTGGCCGCGGCCGCACGCCCACCCACGCTGGCATCTATGTGGGCGCGGGCCGCTTTGTGCACGCGCCGTCCACCGGCGGTGAGGTCCGTCTGGACCGGCTGAACTCGAGCTACTGGCTGCGCCAGAGCACGGAGTACCGCCGGCCCTGACCTGAAAAGCTCCGGCCTGCCTCGCGCGACAATCGGCGGCATGACACCGCATGCGAAACCCTCTCCTTCGCCGCTCTCCACCCACGACACCACGCGCATTGACGACACGCGCATCAAGGCTGTGCGCCCTTTGATCACCCCGGCCCTGCTGGAAGAGTGGCTGCCCGCGCCCGACGCCGCGCAGGCCTTGGTGGAGCACAGCCGCGCCGCGATCTCGCGCGTGCTGCACGGCGCGGACGACCGACTGGTGGTGGTGGTGGGGCCTTGCTCCATTCACGACCACGCGCAGGCCATGGAGTACGCCCGCGCGCTCAAGGTGCTGGCGGACCGGCACGCGGACGATCTGCTGGTGGTGATGCGCGTGTACTTTGAAAAGCCGCGCACCACCGTGGGCTGGAAGGGCTACATCAACGACCCGCACCTGGACGGCAGCTTTGCGATTAACGAAGGGCTGGAGATGGCGCGCCAACTGCTGCTGGACGTGCTGGCGCTGGGTTTGCCGGTGGGCACGGAGTTTCTTGATTTGCTCAGCCCGCAGTTCATCAGCGATCTGGTGAGCTGGGGCGCCATTGGCGCGCGCACCACCGAGAGCCAGAGCCACCGCCAGTTGGCCAGCGGGCTCTCATGCCCCGTCGGCTTCAAGAACGGCACCGACGGCGGCGTAAAGGTGGCCAGCGACGCAATTCAGGCCGCGCAGGCGCCCCACGCCTTCATGGGCATGACCAAGATGGGCCAGGCCGCCATTTTCGAGACGCGCGGCAACGACGACTGCCATGTGATTTTGCGCGGCGGCAAGGCAACCAACTACGGCGCCGCCGAGGTGGAAGCGGCCTGCAAACTGCTGCGCGACGCGGGCCTGCGCGAGCAGGTGATGATCGATGTGTCACACGCCAACAGCAGCAAGCAGCACCAGCGCCAGATCGCGGTGGCGGCCGACGTGGCCGCGCAAGTGGCCGCCGGCGACGCCCGCATCATGGGGCTGATGATTGAAAGCCACCTGGAAGAAGGCCGCCAGGACATCGTGCCCGGCCAGGCGCTGCAGCACGGGGTTTCGGTAACGGACGCCTGCATCAGTTTTGCG
This sequence comes from Giesbergeria sp., assembly GCA_049291355.1. GTDB lineage: Bacteria > Pseudomonadota > Gammaproteobacteria > Burkholderiales > Burkholderiaceae_C > Simplicispira. The sequence continues at coordinate 7,501 of JBATPF010000477.1, read as the reverse complement.
CAGACCGAGCCGGTGCTGGCGCAACTGGCCGCGAGCGTGCAGGCCCGGCGTGAGGCCAATCGCGCCCAGTCCGCCTGAGGAGTTTCTATGAAATTCGCCTCCATCGCAGTCGAATAAAGCATTTATAGCTATATTTTGAATAGCACTTTCTCCTTCCGATCGGCCCATCGTTGGGGAGCGGCGTTCACTGCACTTACAAGCGCTGGTCGGCGCTTGCGGTGTATATTGGATGCACCATGTTGCAATTCCGCAATGTGATATGTACAGGCTCCGTTGCCACCGGATCACTGGTTTGGCGAGCCTGTAGGGTGAGGTCTTGCGCCTTTTATGCCGACATCCACCGCCCATCCCGTCGATTCGCTGGCTGTCCCAGCACCGTTGACGCAAGCCAGCCCGACGCTCCAAGCGCTGGCGGTTGACGCCGCGCACGAAGCCCAAACGCATGCGGTGCTGATCGAGGTACAACAACAGATCCATTCGCACGCCCTCAGCGAAGAAGACCTTTTCCAGCGCTCCACAAAGGCCGCCCTGCAAGCCACGGGCGGTGAAGGGGCGTGCGTGGAGCTGCTGCAAGCGCAGGGCCTGCATTGCGTGGCCAACGCAGGCCGCCTGCTGGGCACACGGGGGCAATCACGGCCTTTGACGGATTGCGCCCACTGGCCGATGCTGGCGCAAGGCCAGAGCCTGCGCCGCAGCACCGCGCCAGTGGACGGGGGACTGGCCTGGGTCGATTCCCCGGCCACGCCGCTGTGCAGCATGCTGCAAGTGCCGCTGCGCCAGGGTGGCGCGGTGGTAGGTGTCATTACCGTGGGCTCAAGCCTTGCGGGGGCTTTTGCAGAGCGCGACCTGGCGCACCTTCTGATTCTGAGCGAATCGTTGGGCTCGCTCCTGAAGGAGCGCGAAGTGTCGGCGCTGCTGCTTGCTTCGCAGCAGCAATACGAGGCCCTGTTTCAAACCCATCCACAGCCGATGTGGGTGTTTGCGCTGGACGACCGCCTGACGCTGCTGGCCGCCAACGAAGCCATGGTGGAGGTCTATGGCTACAGCCGCGAGGAATTGCTGGGCATGGCTCTGCCTGACCTCTGGCCACCCGGCGCGCACGAAATGCATCGGCAGGCACTGGCAAGCGTGCACGGCGGCAGAAGCATCAGCGGCCTTATCCTGCAGCACCGGTGCAAGGGCGGGCGCTTGATCGACGTCGAAATTGCCTCCCGTGCGACGCAGTTCAATGGAATGGCGGCGCGTCAGTTCATGGCCATCGACGTCACCGAACGCCTGGCGGCTGAGCGCGAGGTCGCTCGGATGGCGCGGGCGCGCCATCTGCTGAGCGAATGCAACGAGGCCATCGTCCGGGCCGCGTCGGAAGCCGCACTGCTGGACGCGGTGTGCCGCATCACCGTCGAAGTGGGCGGTTACCGCATGGCCTGGGTCGGCCTGGCACGCAACGACGAGCGCAAAACGATTGACTGCGTGGCCCATGCGGGCGCCAACAGCGGTTATCTGGAGAGTCTGACGCTGTCCTGGGACGAGCACAGTGCCGACGGCCAGGGGCCCTCGGGCGAGGCGGTGCGCACTGGCCAGGCCGTGGTGGTGCGCGACGTGTTGCAGGCGCCCGCCTATGCGAACCTGACACAGCGCCTGCTTGCGCGCGGTTTCCACGGCATGGTGTGTCTGCCCTTGAATGACGGCCCGCGCACCTTCGGCATCCTGTACCTGTATGCGCCGCAGGTCCTTGAGATCAGTACCCACGAACAAGAACTGCTGGGCGAACTTGCAGAGGACCTGGCCTTTGGCATGCTGAGCCTGCGCGCACGCCAGCAGCAGCAGGAGATGCAGGCTGCAGTGGTGAAGGTGGCAGCGTCGGTTTCGGCCGCCACCGGAACGGCCTTTTTTGAGCATCTGGTGCAGAACATGGTGCAAGCCCTGGGCGCGGAAACCGGTTGCCTGGGCCGTTTTGTTGCCAGAGCGCACGGCGCGCCCGAGCGCCTGGTCACCCTGGCGCTGGTGGTCAACGGTGCACTGGCGCCGAACGCCGAATACCTGCTCAGCGGAACGCCCAGCGAGCATTTGGCAACCGAGGCCCAGTTTTGCGTGGCGCAGGGACTTCGAGCCCAGTTTCCCCTGTCGGTGGTGGTGGGCCAATCGGCTGCAGAAGCCTACGTCGGGCAACAACTGTGTGACAACACCGGCACCGTCATCGGCATGCTGTTCGTGCTGTTTCGCCAGCCGCTGAGGAACGCGGCGTTTTTGCAGTCGACCCTGCAGATTTTTGCCTCGCGCGCCTCGGCCGAAATGGAGCGCCTGGAGGCCGACGCTCACATTCGCCGGCAGGCATCGCTGCTGGACCAGGCGCGCGATGCCATCATCGTGCGCGACCTCCAGCACCGCGTGCTGTACTGGAACCAGGGCGCCGAGCGACTTTACGGCTGGACGGCCGAGCAGGTCCGGGGCCAGCGCATTGACGAATTGCTGCACCTGGACCGCTCTGCCTTCGAGCGCGCCTGCGAGGCGGTGCGCCACCACGGCGAATGGACCGGCGAGATGGTGCAATGCCACCGCGATGGCCACGCCATTGACACCGAAGGCCGCTGGACACTGGTAACAGGCGAAGCAGGGCAGGCCGACAGCATTCTGGCCATCAACACCGATATCCGCGAACGCAAGGCCACGGAACGCGAGATCCAGCGCCTGGCTTTCTACGACGCGCTCACCGGCCTGCCCAACCGCATGCTGCTGCTCGACCGGGCCAGCCACGCGATCTCGACCGCAGCCCGCCAACAAGAAGGCGGCGCCCTGCTCTTCATCGACCTGGACAACTTCAAGACCTTGAACGACACCCTGGGCCACGACCAGGGCGATCTGCTGCTACAACAGGTGGCGCGGCGCCTGGAAATCTGCGTGCGGGGGAGTGACACCGTGGCCCGCCTGGGCGGGGACGAATTCGTGGTGATGCTGGAGGGCTTGAGCCCCGACCCGGCCGATCTGGCGATGGAAGCGCGCGCCGCTGCAGAAAAAATTCTGCTGACGCTGGCCCAGCCCTATCAGCTCGATGGCTGCCAATACCGCACCACGCCCAGCATCGGTATTGCGCCCTTTGCCCGCGGCGACTGCACCGTGGGTGACCTGCTCAAGCAGGCCGACCTGGCCATGTACCAGGCCAAGACGGGCGGACGCAATACGCTGCGTTTCTACGATCCGCACATGCAGGCGGTGGTCAGCGCGCGCGCCGAGCTCGAAGCCGACATGCGCTCGGCCCTGGCTCAGGGCGAGTTTTTGTTGCACTACCAACCCCAGGTGCGGCACGACGGGAAGCTGGTGGGGGTGGAAGCACTGGCCCGCTGGCGCCACCCGGTGCGCGGCCTGGTGCCGCCATCCGAGTTCATCCCGGTGGCCGAAGAGACCGGACTGATTCTGACCCTGGGGCGCTGGGTGCTCCACACGGCCTGCCAGACGCTGGCCCAGTGGCAAGACGAACCCCCATTGCGCCATCTCAGCATGGCGGTCAATGTCAGCTCCAAACAGTTTCGCAGCGCCAGCTTCGTTGATGACGTGGGGCGGATCCTGGCCGTCACGGGTGCGCCGGCCAAGCGGCTCAAGCTCGAGCTCACCGAAAGCGTGCTGGTGGACAACGTGGAAGCCATCATTGCCACCATGGAAGCCCTGCGCACCCTGGGCGTGGGTTTCTCGCTGGACGACTTCGGCACCGGCTACTCCAGCCTGAGTTATTTGAAGCGCATGCCGCTGCACCAGCTCAAGATCGATCAAAGCTTTGTGCGCGACCTGCTCACCGACCCCAACGACGCAGCCATCGTCGACACCATCGTCGCGCTCAGCGCCGCGCTGGGGCTGGACGTCATCGCCGAAGGGGTGGAGACCCTGGAACAGCGCGAAATGCTGCTCCAGGCCGGCTGTATGGCCTTCCAGGGTTATCTTTACAGCCGTCCGCTCGACGACGCGGCCTTGCTGGAGATGCTGCACAGCGCCGGCTCACCGTACGTCCCATCCCTTTCGTCACTCCCGTAAGTCCGATCCATTCGGTCCGCTGCGCGCTGCCCTGCGGGGACCCAGCGCTGTCTCTCTCTATTTCTTCTATTTCATTGGTAGATAGTAGATAGAGGCGCGCTGTTTGTGTGGACAAGTGGGCTTTTGGCTTGCAGATCAAGCACTTGTCTGTGCGCCAGCGCTGTGGACGGACACCGCTTTAGCCCAAGCTGCATTGGGGACAGTTTCCCGGTTTTCATAAAAACTGTGGATAACCCAGTTTTCGTGAGCTTTCTACCCACAGTGTTATCCACTCGGTGAGCGCCGTCCCTCGAATTTGAGGCCCGTTTTGCTGCAGCCTGCGCCGTTTCAAAGACCGCGAACCCAGAGCTTTCCGTAAGGTCCGCGCCGGTCTTCCCACCGTCTGGTGTGGACCGCCAGGCAGGGAGGGAACGGGGACAGGAGCCGCCGCACTATCTGTTCTTCTACTTCTCTTTATTCAATTAGTAGTAGTAGGGGTCGACCCCTTCTGTGGACAAGACCCGAATTGACTTTGAAATCAGGGGCTTGCGGTTCTTGCAGCACTGTGGGCCAGGCCCTGTTGCTGCAGTCTCGAAAACTGGACAACTTTGAGAAATGGCCGTGGGCTGTGGATAAGTGCCGGAATGCGCGTACTTTTTCCCCAGGGTTGTCCACAGGTGGTGCCTGGAAGCGTCAAAAGTGCAGGGCGTAGCGCAGTTGCACGAAGTTCGCTCCAGGGTTGGGCTCCTTGATGCCGGCATTCGAGACATGTTCCAGCCGCAGCTGCAGCTCATGTTGGCGCTGCTGGCCCAGTTCCACGCCGATGCCCAGGTGGCTGGCAAAATTGAAGCGGGTGCTGAATGCTTGCGCTGGCGTGACGAAACGGCGGTTGGCGAGCGTGGCGCCCACACCGGCGTCCAGAAACCAGCGCGAATGCCCGGCGTCCGGAATGAAGCGAAAGCTCGGGGTGACGCCCAGCACCGTGGTGTCAAAGTCGCCGCCGATGCCGCGGGCCGACCAGCGGCTGGCGTAGAAGTCCCAGTAGCCCCGTACCTCGGAGCCCCAGAGGCTGCGGCGCCAGTCTTGCCAATTCAGGGTGGCGCCCAGCGTCCAGGCGTCGACGTGGTGGGGAGTTCTGGCGGCCTGCAGGTACATGCCCCAGCGTGGGACGGCGTGGACATCGGCCGGTTGCGTGGCCGTTTGCGCGCCCGCTTGCGCGCAAACCAGGAGGGGGACGAGGACGAAGAAGGCGGAACGGCTCCGCGCCGACCCAGGGCTTTTTGCAATGCTTGGCATGACGAAACCTTGATTCCTGATTCCGCCATCAGGCCGGTGCCCTGCTGCGGTGTGGGGTGAGCCACCCCAGGGCAAGAACCCTGGGATGTCGCTTGAGGCTACTGCTGCGCCAGTGCGCAATCTGTAGGCCGGAAACGAATTGTCACGCCGTCACACGCGGGTGCACCTGCGTGTACCCGATCAGCCGGGTTGGCCGCCACCTTGGCGCATGGGGCCGTGGCCATGGCGTCCCTGCATGTGCTGCTTGCGACCGCTGTCCATGCGCTGGCCCATGCGGTCAAAGGTTTTCTGCTGCTCGGGTTGCAGTTGCGCATAAAACGCTTTCACGGCGTCGCTGCGCGCATCCATGGCAGCGTCCCGTTGTGCGCGCTGGGCGCGCATGCGGTCGATGCGCTCGGGGGTGGTCAGTTTTTCCATCGACTCACGGTCCAGGCGGGCGAAGTCGCTGCGCGGCTGCATCGCCTGGGTGAAGCTGGTCCAGGCGCCTTCCTGTGCGGGCGTCAACGCCAGTTGCGTCTTGAGCTGGCTCAGGTGCTGGGCCTGGCGCTCGGTGCGCTTTTCCTTCCACTGTGCGCGCTGGTCCTGGCGATCGGCGCGGTGGTCCGAGCGCTGCTGCATCTGGGACATGGGGGCATCGCTGCTGCCAGCGGGTGCAGCCGGGGTGGTTTGTGCGAGAACGGGCAAGGCCAGCGCGGCGCAGGCGGCGGCGACGGCAAGGCGGCGGGTGATCGAGGAGGTCATGGAAAATCCTTTCGAGGGGGTTGCAAGGGCGCCAGCACGGTGCCAGCGTTGAGGGCCAGTGTTGCGCGGCCATGTAAGGGCGCCATGCGCACCGCGTGAGTCTGTGTAAAGTTTCTTGGAGTTTCGTCGCTCCCACCAATCCATAAATTTTGGTAAAAATGGCATCTAGCGCTCATCCCAATTGGCTTTATAGCTATCAATTTAGGTAAATTGCTGGTGGTTCCAGGTCCACCGCGCGCGACAATCCTTCTTTTCCCATTCCCGGCGCGCCATGCCACGCTGGCGCGCCCTTGCCTAGTCACCAAAGGATTTGCTTTTGTTCAAGAACCTGATCGTCTACCGCATTGCCCCCGGCTGGCAATGTGATCTCACGCAACTCGAAGAGGCGCTGGCGCGTACGCCGTTTCTTGAGTGCGGTGCCACCCAGGAGCGTTCCACCGGCTGGGTGCCGCCACGCGGCGACGCGCACGGCGCGCTGGCCGAATCGGTGGCGGGCCAATGGATTTTGCGTTTCATGGCCGAGGCCAAGGTGGTGCCCGGCTCGGTGGTGGCGCGCCGCGTGAAGGAGAAGGCCGAGCGCATCGAGAAAGAAACCGGCCGCAAGCCGGGCAAGAAGGAAAGCAAGGAGCTGAAAGACGAAGCCCTGCTCGACCTGCTGCCCATGGCCTTCACCAAGCAAGGCTCGATGTGGGTCTGGATCGACCCGGCCGCGCGCACCCTGGTGCTCGACACCGGCAGCCAGGCGCGCGCCGACGAGGTGGTCAGCCTGCTGACCGAGGCGCTGCCCGGCTTTGCGCTGGCACTGGTGCACACCCACACCAGCCCGCAGGCGGCCATGGCGCACTGGCTGGCCACGCAGGAGCCGCCCGCAGGCTTCAGCGTGGACCGCGAATGCGAACTCAAGGCAGCGGACGAAGCCAAGGCCGTGGTGCGCTACGCGCGCCACCCGCTCGACATCGAGGAAGTGCAGGCCCACATTGCTGCTGGCAAGCTGCCGACGAAGCTGGCGCTGACCTGGGACGAGCGGGTTTCGTTCATGCTGACCGAAGGCCTGCAGATCAAAAAACTGGCGTTTCTGGACACGGTGTTCGAGGACAAGGCGGCCGACGACGGCGGCTTTGACACCGACGTGGCGATTGCCACTGGCGAAATCGCGCGCCTGCTGCCGGACCTGCTGGAAGCGCTGGGCGGCGAGGCGCAGCCGGGTGTGGCGGCACCGGTGGCGACGTCGGCCGCAACCGCATCCGTGGCTGGTGGAAAGGTCACCGGCCCGGCTGCAGCGCCGGTGGATACGGACCCCGACAACGCGCCGTTCTGAGACGCGGCACCTGGGCTGGCGCTACCGCTCCAGCCCGATGAAATCTTCACATCCGTTCGGGATGAGCCCGGCGAAGCCCTTCGACCCATCGTCAAGCTCAGGGCGAGCCGTTCAACGTTCACAGGGCGGGATCAAAAACTCAGG
>JBATPF010000476.1:0-5997 GCA_049291355.1 Giesbergeria sp. | reverse complement strand
CGTCAATGCCTGGGGCGGCGCGATTGCGCTGGGCCACCCACTGGGTGCCAGCGGCGCGCGCCTGGCCACCACGGCCGTCAACCGCCTGCACGCCACCGGCGGGCGCTATGCGCTGTGCACCATGTGCATAGGGGTGGGGCAGGGGATTGCGTTGCTGCTGGAGCGCGTGTAGGGCAGGCCATCTGCGCCAGGCCCCGAGAGGGCGCTGCAGGACTCTGTGCGGGTTGTGTGATCGGCCCCGGTACGGCGCGTAGCGTTCATTGCCACCAGGACGGTGGGCTGCAATGGGGCGCTGCACCGCGCGCGCCGATCCGCCCTCCTCAGTCCCGTGGAGAAAAACGACTCGGGGAAGCTCCGAGGGCCGCTGCATGCTGTCGTGCTGCCGAATTCTTGGCATGGGCGATTTCAAGAAATTCGGTTCCGGCACCGACCCGAAGATGGAGCAGCTGTTTGCTGCATCGCGCCAATATCAGGGTTCATCCGTATTCCTCATGAATCCTGTTCACGACGGGGCATGCGCGAAGATCATTGGGAAACTGCGATCCGTTCACGTAACATGAATTTCAGATGCCGGGAGAGTCAAGTCAGATTCAAATTCTAAATAACCCGGCAGTGGCAATCCGTATTTTCAAGTGGAGTCTCCATGGAATCTCGTTATGTCGTTTCCTCGGATGGAGCCAATCCCTATTCTCCGGCCAACCACAGCGGTACCACAAACCAACGGGTGATCAGTCGCGAAACGGTGGGCGCCAAATACCTCGAAGTGCTCATTGGCACCATTGAAAAAGGCCATGGTGCGCTCAGGCATCTGCATCCGAATCTGGAGCAGGCCTCGTATCTGCTTCAAGGGGAGGGTCTCGGTGAACTCAATGGCGGGGAGCAGATCACCAGGCCTGGCCACTGGATGTTCACGCCAGAGGGCACACCGCACCGTTTTACCGTGACGAGCGACACCCCGGTGAAGGTGCTGGTGGTGTACGCGCCACCCTATGCAGAGAACCCCATGGCCGCAGTCCATTGCGAAGATGCCCCCGCCACGACTGGCAAGCGGATGTCCGCCGGCGGCGAAGTGGCTGCGGTGGCGTCAACCGCATTTGTGCCTGAACACCACAGCGGCGTGCGGTTTGCCTGGGCGCTGGATGTGCCGCAAGGCTCTGCCCGGCATATGGCGATATACGAAGCCCGGTTTGAACCCGGCGGCAAGAAAACCAGCCATGCCCTGAGCGGCATGGAGCAGGTGATATTCGTCCAGAAGGGTACCTTGACCGGGCACATTAATGGCCATTATTTCGAGGCCACTGAGGGGAGTTGGATATTCTTTCCCGATGGTGCAACCCATGAGTATTCGGCCAAGCCGGACCAGGAGGCTGCGGCCTTTGTGATTCACGCATTTTCCCCAAACCAAAAGGCATAAAAATGAGCACCCCGTTTTCGACCATGCGCGCAGCGCGCAGAACCTTCGTATTGGCAGCCCTCTCGGCCGCAGCCATGGGCTTTGGCGGTGTTCAGGCGGCAGATTACCCCTCCAAGCCGATCAGGCTTGTCGTGCCCTTCACGGCCGGCAGCGGCACCGACCTCATCGCCCGGGTGATCTCGGCGGGTTTGCAAGACAGTCTCAAAACCAGCGTGGTGGTGGAGAACTTGCCCGGCGCATCGGGCCAGATCGCGGCGTCTGCCGCAGCAAAAGCCAAGCCCGATGGCTACACCCTTTTCTTTACCACCAACACCACACAGGCGGCCAATGTCTCGCTGTTCAAATCGCTCCCTTACGACCCCATCAAGGACTTTGCCCCCATCACGCTGATCAGCGAGACGCCATTCCTGCTCTTGGTGCGCAAAGACATGCCGGTCAAGGATGTCAAGGAACTGGTGGCCTGGCTCAAGGCCAATCCGTCGCAGGCGTCCTATGGCTACGGGAACAGCACGGGCCAGGTATCTGGCGCGGCCGTGATGAAGGCGGTGGGGGTGAATGCCATTGCGGTGCCCTACAAGGGCACGCCGGCGGCGGCGTCTGACGTGATTGGCGGGCGCCTGGCGTTCATGTTCATCGACACCGCTGCCGCACAGGCCTTCATTGGCCCTGCCGGGGCCATGCGCCCGTTGGCCATCACCTCGGCAGCGCGCAGCCCGCTGGCCCCCGATGTGCCCACCCTGCTTGAAGCCACCGGCGTCGAGGGGCTGGACCTGGTGTCCTGGTTGGCGGTGTACGCGCCTGCAGGCACGCCGACGGAAATCATTGGCAGGCTCAAGACGGCGATCCACCAGACCACGACGTCGCCAGAGTTTGCGGAGCGGATCAAGAATTTGTCGAGCGATCTCAAGAACTCCTCGCCTGAGGAGCTTGGCGCCTACAACAGGGCGTCGATCGAGAGCTGGCGAAACAAAATCAAGGCCGCTGGGATTGAGCCGCAGTAAGTGTTTCGTTGCTGCAACTCGAAGAAAGATCCCCATGCACCCCACGCAGCTCCCTGACGGACAGCAGGTTTTCGTTGATGCTTTTGGCGAGAATCCGCTGGAGGCTATCGAGCACCACATGCGCATCGTGCCGGTGCACGCGCCCGACCCCGCAGCGCTCAAGCCCCACGAGATCATTCTGCGCATCCAAAGTGCCTCCGTGAACCGGGTGGATTTGCTGATGACCAGCGGGCAGTACCAGAAGATGCCCAGCCCGCCGTACACGCCGGGCCTGGAATACAGCGGCCAGGTAGTCGCCACGGGCAGCGCGGTTTCGCGCGTTTCCGTGGGCGATGCGGTGCTGGTGGACGGCATGCAGGCAGGTGCCCGCTCGGGGGGCAACTACCAGACACAGGGCGGCTACGCCCCTTACGCCGTGCTGCCAGAAAGTGCCCTGCGCCGCATCCCCAAGGGGCTGTCGTTTGACGAGGCTTGCTGCCTGCTGGGCAATTTCGAAACCGCTTACTACTCTCTGGTGCAGCGGGCCCATCTGCAAGCCGGTGAGACGGTGCTGATCCATGGCGCGTCGGGCTCCATTGGTCTGGCCGCCGTGCAGGTGGCGAAACTTCTGGGCGCCACGGTGATTGCCACCGGGCGCTCGGATGAAAAGCTCGCTATCGTCAAGGCCCAGGGGGCTGACCATGTGCTCAACACCACGCCGCCAGCGGGGGAAACGGGCGTGCGGCGCTTTCGCGACGAGGTGAAGGCGCTGACCGATGGCAAGGGCGTACACGTTGTGTATGACGGCGTGGGCGGTGAGACCTCCCTCGAAAGCATGCGCTGCGTGCGTTTTGGTGCGCGCTTCCTCATTGTCGCGTGGACTTCCACCCCCGATGTGGCCAACGGCCGTGGCGAGCGCGGTGCGCCGCGCGCCAACCAACTGCCGACCAATCTCATGATGATGAAGGGCCTGAACGTGCTGGGCTGCCCGACGGTCATCTCTACCGAAAACAACCCCGCCCTGCGCCCGCCACGCCTCGAACAGTTGATGCAGTGGGCTGCCACAGGCCGCATTCGTCCCCGAATTGCAAACAGCTATCCCTTGGCGAATTTCCGTGAGGCCATGCTCGCCACCTGGCATTCGCAGGAGCCGGGCACCTGCGTACTGCACCCTTGGGACGATGGGAACGCGAAGCCTTGAGCGGCAGCGCCAAACCGCGCGGGCACCCCCCTCTTTCTTTGGTTTAGTAGATGCTATCGAAAGAGTAGCTATATAAGATTATAAATAAGGCGCTAGCGCCGATTTTCTCTAGTATTTTTCGGTTCGTATGCGTCTTCCGGGCCAGGGGCTTGTTCCTCCTCCCCGTAGCCTGGGTAGCCCATGCCTGCCGCGCTGCGCAGGGTGCGCTCTTCCCGTTCCTTGGCCAACTGTTCAGCCAGCTGGCTGCGGCCTTCGCGGGCCACGGCGATCATGCGGGCCTGGTCCTTGTGGTGCGGGTACATGCGGTCGGCCAGCGCAATGTTGTGCTGGCGAAAGCGCGCCAGCAATGCGTCGGTCTCGTTCTCTTCCAGGCCCATGTGTTCCAGCACGCTGCGCGCGCTCAGCAGGCTGGATTCGAACAGTTCGCGCTGCACCTGGGTGACGCCCAGGTCGCGCAAATCGTTCCAGTGCGTGAGGTCCCGGGCGCGTGCCACGACTTTCAGGTGCGGGAAGTGCTCGCGCGCCAGCGCCGCGATCTTGAGTGACGGCCCGGGCGCGTCCACCGCCAGCACCAGCACCCGCGCCTGCGCCGCGCCGGCCATGCGCAGCAGGTCGAGCCGCGTGGCGTCGCCATAGAACACGCGGTAGCCAAAGGTGCGCGCGACTTCGAGGATGTCCACGCTGTGGTCCAGCACCGTGGCCGGAATGCCCTGGGCCAGCAGCACCCGCGCGACGATCTGCCCGTAGCGGCCAAACCCGGCAATGAGCACGGGCGCCGTCTGGGGTTCTGAGATTTCCCCCTCGGGCGGCGTGCGCAGCGTGGTGGCGTAGCGCGGCAGCACGAAGCGGTCGAGCAAGAGCAGCAAGAGCGGCGTGCACAGCATCGACAGCGCCACCGCGCCAATCAGCAGCGAGGCCATCTCCCCCGGCAAGGCGCCGGCACCGGCGGCGGCCTGGAAGACCACGAAGGCAAACTCGCCGCCTTGCGCCAGCAGCAGCGTGAACACCGGACGCTCCTGGTACGGAATCTTCACGGCCCGCGCCAGCGCGTAAATCACCACGCTCTTGATCGCCACGAAGCCGATGAGCAGCAAGGCCACCATGAGCGGCGCGCGCAGCATGGCGCCAAAGTCGATGCTCATGCCCACGGCGATGAAGAACAGGCCCAGCAGCAGGCCTTTGAAGGGCTCGATGTCGGTTTCCAGCTCGCGCCGGAACTCGCTCTCGGCCAGCAGCACCCCCGCCAGAAACGCGCCCAGCGCCATCGACAGACCGACGAGCACCATCAAGTAAGCAATACCCACGACCAGCAGCAGCGCGGCGGCGGTAAAAATCTCTGGTGTGCGGCTGCGCGCAATCCAGCGCAAGAGCGGGCGCAGCAGCAATCGCCCGCCCAGCACGATGGCCGCAATCACGCCGACGATCTTGAACACCTCCAGTGCGACGCTGGCCGGCGTGTGATGGCCCTGCACGCTTGCGGTGCCCAGCAGGGCCACCAGCGCCAGCATGGGGATGGCGGCGATGTCCTGGAACAGCAAGATGGAAAAGGCCGATTCGCCGCCGCTGGTGCGCAGCTGGTTGCGCTCACCCAGCGACTGCAGCGCAATGGCGGTGGACGACAGCGCCAGCCCCAGGCTGCCCACCAGCGCCACGCGCCACGAAAACCCCGCCAGCAAGGCGGCGGCGCACAGCAGCAGGGCGCAGCCGAGCACTTGCGCGCTGCCCAGGCCAAAGATCGGCCGGCGCAGGCTCCACAAGCGTGTGGGCTGCAGCTCCAGGCCGACGAGAAACAGCATCAACACCACGCCAAATTCGGCGAAATGCAGGATGTCCTGCACATTGCTGACCCAGCCAAAACCCCAGGGCCCGATGGCAATGCCGGCCGCCAGGTAGCCAATGATGGCGCCCAGCCCCAAGGCGCGCGCCACCGGGACGGTGAGCACGGCCGCAGCAAGGTAGAGAAAGGCGTAACTAAGCCAGGCAGGGGCGTGGGACATGGGCGGGGGGAAGCAAGAGCCCAGATTCTTGCACTTCGGCGATGCGCGCGGGCCCAACCCGTTCTAAGATGCCAGCCCGTTTCCTTGTTGTCCCTCCTTCTTTCTGATTCCCACCATGGACTTGTCTACCTGGCTTGCTTTCGTTGCCGCCACCTGCCTCATCGCTCTTTCGCCAGGCTCCGGCGCCGTGCTGGCCATGAGCCATGGCCTGTCCTACGGGGTGCGCAAGACGACGGCCACCATCTTCGGGCTGCAATTGGGCCTGGTACTGCTGTTGCTGGTGGCAGGGGCGGGCGTGGGCTCGCTGCTGCTGGCGTCGGAACTGGCGTTTGGTGTGGTCAAGGTGGCGGGGGCCTGCTATTTGATCTACGTGGGCTGGAGCCAGTGGCGCTCGGGTGCCAGTGG
>JBATPF010000475.1:0-1593 GCA_049291355.1 Giesbergeria sp. | reverse complement strand
GCCGAGCACAGCCGCAGCGGCGGCCCCCGGGGAGACTACGGCCGACGCGCGAATGGCCGGCGCACTCGCAGAGTTGGCGTTCGGTAAGGTTTGGGCATTTGCCAGGCCGCAGGCCAGCAAAAGAAGTGGGGCGACAAGCTGGAGCGGCCAGCGGGTGGGGAAAGGCATTGCGGCATTTTATGAAGGCGATGCGGCAGGGCATCCACCAGATTGCGTGTTTTGCGCCACGGCTCCAGTACCTGCCGCCATGGGCCTCGGCTGCCACGGCAAATCGTTCTGAACCGAACAATTGAGAACCTCGCCTTGGCTCCGCCTCGCACTGAAACGGGGCCTATCTGAAATTCTCAATGAAATTGGCCTCTAGCGCTTTCTCAACATGTGTTAAGTGCTATTCAAAAAATAGCAAAAATGGGCTTCAGCGCCGCCCGCCCAGCAGCCCGCCACCGATCTTGAGCAGGTCACTCAGCCCTACCTGGCCGTCGCCATCCTGGTCGAGCAGGCTGCCCAGCAGGCCACCCCCCAGCCCGCCTTGCTGCTGCACGCGCGCGTGCTCCTGGCCCAGCACCTGGCCCAGACCCCCGGCGTTCATGCCGCCGCTGCTCATGCGCTGCGCCAGGAACGACATCACGATGGGTGCCAGCATTTGCAGCAACTGCCCGGCATTGGCCCCCAGCCCCGTGGCTTGGCCCAGGCCCGCCTCGGCGCGCTGCTGGCTGCCACCAAAAATATGGCCGAGGATGGCCGCACCATCCGTCTGGCCCCCGCCCGCACCGCCGCCGCCACCACCCAGCAGCGAGCCCAGCAGACTGCCCAGATCGTTGCCGCCGGTATGGTCGCGCTGCAGTGCCCCGAAAAGGTCCATGGCGCCCTGGGGCTCGGCTGCATTGCGGCCCAACTTGCCCAGCAGCAACGGCAGGGCCGCGCCCACAGCGTCCTCGGTCTGCGCCGGGCTGGCGCCCAGTTGCTGGGCCATCTGTTGCAGTGGGGCACCTTGCAGTTGGGCCATCAGTTCGTCGACAAGGGATGCGGAGGCGTTCATGGCAAATGATCTTTCAAAATAAAGCCCGGTGCGTCGATCCCCGCAGACCAGAGTAGGCCACGTTGCGGCGAAAGCCGCAGGGAAGAAAGACGGGCTGCAGGGGTGGGAGCATGTCCAAATCGCCAGTGCAGTTGATGAGATGGAATTTTGACAACAATTGCCTTGACTATGTAGCTGCCTCAGACAAAGACTGGAGAGCGCCATTTCACACAGGACGGGAGCCGGGTCTCGCCCCGGCAGGCGAGGTACTTGTTCTTTGCTTCGCCACCGGGTCGCCGGCCGAAGAAAAGTACCCAAAAGAAAGGCGACCCTACTGTCCGTGACCCCGTGCTGCGCACGGGGCAACCTGTGATGCTCCCGCCGGGCGGGGTCTTGCTGAACTCGCGCTACGCGCTCAAACAGACGCGAGCCCTGATCCGCCCGCCGCTGCGCTTCTCTGCACGGCCACAAGGGCTTTGGACAACGGAAAGCCATCAGCCACACGGGCCATCGCTGCGCTCGGCCCGCGTGGCTGTCCAGGCCCTTGTGGATGCGCCTGTGGAGGGGTGCTTGCG
>JBATPF010000474.1:0-6581 GCA_049291355.1 Giesbergeria sp. | reverse complement strand
CTGCACGGCAAGGCCCTGGCCGTGGTGCGCCCGGCCAGCACCGACGAAGTCGCCGCCGTGGTGCGCGCCTGCGCGGCCTTTGGCGTGCCCATGGTGCCGCAGGGCGGAAACACCAGCCTGTCGGTGGGCTCCACACCCGACGCTTCGGGCCGCGAAGTGGTGCTCAGCCTGACGCGCATGAACGCGGTGCGGGACACCGACCAAGCCAACCTGACCATGACGGTGGAAGCCGGCTGCATCCTGCAAAACGTGCAAGCTGCCGCCGAAGCGGCCGGCCTGCTGTTCCCGCTCTCGCTCGCCGCCGAAGGCAGTTGCACCATTGGCGGCAACCTGGGCACCAATGCTGGCGGCACGCAGGTGCTGCGCTACGGCAACACGCGCGAGCTGTGCCTGGGGCTGGAAGTCGTCACGCCGCAGGGCGAGGTCTGGCATGGCCTCAAGGGCCTGCGCAAGGACAACACCGGCTACGACCTGCGCAACCTGATGATTGGCAGCGAAGGCACGCTGGGCGTGATCACCGCCGCCACCCTCAAGCTCTTCCCCCGCCCCGCCGCACGCCTGACCGCCTGGGCGGCCGTGCCCTCGATGGAGCAGGCCGTGGCCCTGCTCTCGCTGGCGCAGCGCAGTCTGGGCGCCGACCTGACCGGTTTTGAAGTCATGGGCCGCTTTGCGCTCTCGCTCGTCGCCAAACACATGCCGCAACTGCGCGTGCCCTTCGTAGACCAAGAAAACGCGCAGTACGGCGTGCTGCTGGAGAACTCCGACAGCGAGTCCGAAGAACACGCCCGCGCGCGCTTCGAGGCCTTGCTGGAATCCGCTTTTGAATCTGGCTGCGTCCTCGACGCCGTGGTGGCAGAAAACATCGCCCAGGCGCAGCAGTTGTGGCATATCCGCGAGAGCATTCCGTTGGCGCAGGCGCAAGAGGGCCTCAACATCAAGCACGACATTTCGGTGCCGATCTCGCGCATCCCTGCTTTTGTGAACGACACCGACGCGCGCCTGGCGCGCGAGATTCCCGGCGTGCGCCTGGTCAACTTCGGGCACCTGGGCGATGGCAACCTGCACTACAACGTGCAGGCGCCCGAAGGGGGCGACGCCGCCGCCTTCCTGCGCGATCGCGAGGGCGACGTCAACGACCTGGTCTACGCGGCTGTGGCGCAGTTCGGCGGATCGTTCTCGGCCGAGCACGGCGTCGGCGCGCTCAAAGTCGACACGCTCAACCAATACCAGTCCCCTGTGGCGCTGGCCATGATGCGCAGCATCAAGCAGGCGCTGGACCCGCAGAACCTCATGAACCCAGGCCGTGTCCTTGGCCCGGCCGCTTAAAGCCCGATGCCCATGTCCGACAGCGCCCTCGCCACCCCTTACGAAGACTTCCTGCGCCACGTGCTGGCCCACGGCGTGCACAAGGGTGACCGCACCGGCACCGGCACGAAGAGCGTCTTCGGCCACCAGATGCGTTTCGCTCTACAGCAGGGTTTTCCGCTGATCACCACCAAGAAAGTGCACTTCAGAAGCATCGCGCTCGAACTGCTGTGGTTTCTGCGCGGCGACGGCAATGCGCGCTGGCTGCAAGAACGCGGAGTCACCATCTGGGACGAATGGGCCGCAGACAACGGCGACCTCGGCCCGGTGTACGGAGTGCAGTGGCGCAGCTGGCCCACTCCGGGCGGCGGCCACATCGACCAGATCGCGCAGGTCGTCGAGCAACTGCGCAGCAACCCCGATTCGCGCCGTATTTTGGTGAGCGCCTGGAACGTGGCCGAGCTCGACCAGATGGCACTGATGCCGTGTCACGCGCTGTTCCAGTTCTATGTGGCACCAGCGCAGCAGCCGGGCGAGCGCGCCCGCCTCTCATGCCAGCTCTACCAGCGCAGTGCCGACCTGTTCCTGGGCGTGCCATTCAACATCGCCAGCTACGCCCTGCTCACCCACATGGTGGCGCAGCAGTGCGACCTGGACGTGGGCGACTTCGTCTGGACCGGGGGCGACTGCCATATCTACAGCAACCACGAAGAGCAGGTGCGCACCCAACTGGCTCGCACGCCCTACGCCCTGCCTCAGTTGCACATCCAACGCCGGCCCTCCACGCTGTTTGATTACGCGTTTGAAGATTTTAAAATGCTGAACTACGAACACCACCCGGCCATCAAGGCGCCGGTAGCGGTGTAGGCGGTTGGGCCGATGAAAGTCAACCTCATCTACGCCCGCGCGGCCAACGGCGTCATCGGCAAGGACGGGCACATGCCCTGGCACCTGCCCGAAGACCTGGCGCACTTCAAGCGCCTGACCAGCGGCTGCCCGGTGATCATGGGGCGCAAAACCTGGGACTCGCTGCCCACGCGCTTTCGCCCGCTGCCGGGCCGTGCCAACGTTGTCGTCACGCGGCAGGAAAATTGGCATGAAAATGGCGTCCAGCGCAAATCCAGCTTGGGTGAGGCGCTACAACTATGTGAGTCCTCGGACACGGTCTGGGTGATTGGCGGCGCGCAAATCTACGCGCAGGCCCTGCCGCTGGCCGATGCCGTGGAAGTCACCGAAATCGAGCGCGACTACGCGGGCGACGCCTACGCGCCCGAACTCGGCCCGGAATGGGTCGAGCAAAGCCGCGAGCGCCTGCAGGCGCAAGACGGCACGCCGCTCAGCTTTGTGCGCTACGAGCGTGCCAGCCGTTAGAGCGCGGGCTGCGCAACTGCGCCCACCCCTGCGCCTCTCGCGGTTCAGCGAGCGCAAGGACTGTCACGCAGTTGACGCGCCTGGCGCCCATAGCTTTGGAAAATAGGTCGGACTTGAGGCCCGCAGGCCACACGCCGAAAATCCCACTGAGATACGCATGAAATTCGACGACGTCATCCAGCAGCGCCGCAGCATTCGCGGCTACCTGAACAAACCCGTTCCTAAAGCGCTCATCCGCGAGGTGCTGGAACTGGCCATGCGCGCGCCCACGTCCATGAACACCCAGCCCTGGAACTTCTACGTGGTCAGTGGCGAAGTGCTCGACCGCATTCGCGCCGGCAATGTGGAGCGCAACCTGGCGGGCGTGCCGCACTCGCGCGAATTCCGCTTGGGGCCAGAGTACACCGGCCCGCACCGTGACCGGCAAATCGGCGTGGCCAAGCAGCTGTTCGCTGCCATGGGCATCGAGCGCGACAACAAGGAAAAACGCAACGACTGGATCTTGCGCGGCTTTCGCCAGTTCGACGCGCCGGTCTCCATCGTGGTGACGTATGACCGCGCCATCCATGGCAGCGACATTGCGCCGTTTGACTGCGGCGGCGTGGTCAACAGCATCGTCAACGCCGCCTGGGCGCGCGGTTTGGGCTGCGTGATCAACAGCCAGGGCATCATGCAGTCGCCGGTGGTGCGCGCCGAGGCGGGCATCCCCGACGATCAGGTGATTCAGACCTGCATCGCCATGGGCTGGCCCGACGAGAGCTTTCCCGCCAATGCCGTGGTCTCGCAGCGCAAGACGGTGGACGAGGCGGCGACGTTTTTGGGTTTTGCGGACTGAATGCACCGGGTCGGTGGTGCAGGCTTGACGCCCGTGCCACCCGCGGGCTCCTACAACCTGTGCCCTGGCACCCGCACCCGCCGCCTTGCGCGTTCAGAAAGATTGGGGGGATGCCGGCACCAATGAGCACAGCGGGGACGGGGACGCCGACCCGCTCAGAACTTGGACTGAAAGTAGTGGAACGAACTGGTGAAGGCGTCCCGCACTTTTTCCATCTCATCGACCATCTTCTCCCAGGTGTCTTCCCCTGCCGCCGTGAGCTCGTTGAGCTTGGCGGCGGCCAGTTCGGACTGGTGCCGCAGCTTGGCCACTTCGGCCTTGTACTTTTCGCGCGCATCCGCCTTGGCTTCCTTCGTCTTGGCTTCCAACTCGTTCATCTTGGTGTTCAAGTCGTCGAGTTGATGCTTCATCTTCGCGGTGTATTCCTCGCGCTTTGTCTGAGTCTTCGTTGGCATGTTGGAGTTTCCTGTGGGTGAATGAATGAGCGATTCGCTTCGCTCGCGTGCCCGCGGACGGCCAAGGCCGCTCTGATACAGGACGCTCTTGAAGCGCTTTGCTGATGCCATTGCACTTGTCTTTGGGCCTGGAGTCTGTGCGCCAGCGCACATTCGAAGCTTGCAGACCGCGGGCCAGGGGAATGGGCAGGATGCTGGCGGGTTGGCCTGCTGGACCCACACGACGACGTGGCACTCCAAAGCGGCAAAGACTGCCCTTTCAATGCCGCATCGGCCATGTCCGGCGAGCCCACCTTGTCGTGGTACGCCCCACCGATTACGCTCTGGTTCATGCGCCGCAATCAGATATCGCTGAAGGTGCAGCCCGAATCCAAGCACGACGCTACGCACCGATTGCCATGAAAACTCGACTGCCAAGCACACACTTCCCATCGGCAGCAGCCGCATTGCTGCTGCTCATGGCAGGCTGTGCCGCACACGCCGCACCAGCCACCCCGCCGGTTGCCAACCCAGCCGCCAATGAGAGCCGCGCCGCATTGGCGTGCACATCGTCGTCCAACTGCGTCAACTCCTTCGACACCAGCGGCCTTGGCCCGCTGCGCTTTGAAGGCACGCCCGAAAAGGCCATGGAGGCACTGCGCGCGACGCTGGCGCAGTTTCCTCAGGCGAAGATTCTCAAAGTAGACACCTTGTCGATGGAAGTCATGTTCACAACGTTTTTGGGGTTTAGAGATCTGGTCGATTTCCGTATCGACGCAGAGGCGCAGCGCATCGACTACCGCTCCCGCTCTTTGGTCGGGAAGTACGACTTCGGCAAGAACCGCTCGCGCATGGCGGCGTTTTCCGAGCGGTTCGAAGCGGGGGCCAAGCACTGAAAGCGCTCTTTGGCATGCTCGTTTTCTGCCATCTGCCGCCGAAGCTTTGTGGCGCACACGCCCTGCAATGCCAATGCACAGTCCCCTGCGGATAGCGTTCCCCGATCGCTGGTCCAGGGCAAGAAATGCCTCCCATAGCCAAACACGCACAAGATTCGCTCTGTTCGCCAGCGCACAGACTCGCATTCAGCGCCTTCTTATCCTGAACGGGTCGTCGCAACGAATCGGTTGCGCGATTCAGCGACCGAACCCCATGCAATCTGGGGCCCGGATCGTCGCTTCAATCACAGGAATCCCATATGAACAAAGACCAGATCAAAGGCGCTGCCAAAGACCTCGCAGGAAAGATCCAGCAGGAGGGTGGCAAGTTGATCGGCAACCCCACCCAAGAAGCCAAAGGGGTGGCGAAGCAGATCAAGGGCAAAGCGCAGCAACATCTCGGCAACGCCAAGGAACTCGTCAAAGACGCCAAGAAGGTCTAGCCGCTAGAGGCTTCACGCCAGCCCAGGGCAGATCGCTCGGCTGTCGCCTGTGCCCGTGTCAGGGCGCGGATTCAAGGCCGTCCAAGCTTCGTCGGCCCCTGTACCCCTGCGGTTCGCGCCAGGCAAAGGCGGCGCGCCCAGCCACGGCTTTCAAGCCGTGCAGCGCCTGTCACTTGGCAGCAAGCGGTCATATTCGCGCTTCACCACGGCATAACACTCGCAGGTGAGCGCTTCCAGCCCGGCGCGGTCGAGCACGGTGATGTGGCCGCGCGCGTACTTGATCAGGCCAAGACCCTGGAGCTTCAGCGCCGCCTCGGTCACGCCCTCACGGCGCACGCCCAGCATGTTGGCGATCAATTCTTGCGTCATCACCAGTTCGTTGCCGCTCAGCCGGTCCAGGCTCAGCAATAACCAGCGGCAGAGCTGCTGGTCGGGTGAATGGTGGCGGTTGCACACGGCAGTTTGCGCCATCTGCGTAATGAGCGCTTGGGTGTAGCGCAACAACAGGTGCAGCAGCGGGCTGGAGTGGCCGAATTCTCTCTTGATGTCGGCTGCGCGCAGTCGGTAGGCCTTGCCCGCGCTCTGAACCACCGCGCGGCTCGGCGTGGTTTCTCCGCCCATGAGGATCGCGATGCCCACCAGACCTTCATTGCCGACCACGGCGATCTCGGCCGAGCTGCCGTCTTCCAAAACATACAGCAACGAAACGATGGCGTTGATGGGGAAATACACGTGGCTCATCAGGCCGCCCGACTCATGCAACACCCGCCCAAGCGGCAGGTCCACAGACTCCAGCAGCGGCGCGATGCGGTGCCATTCGGGTGCTGGAATTGCGGCCAGCAAACGGTTGGCCGATTGATCTGGAGGGTTCCCCATGTGCAAGCTCCCACACGAAACCCTGTCGCAGAGGGTTTCAGATTGACGTTGGCAAAGCAGCCGGATTGTGCATCGCACCTCTCGAGCCCCTATGACTTGCATCAGATTTCGATCTGTGCGCCAGCACGCAAGAGAAGTGGGTGAAAGGGGTTTCGCCAGCACTTTTGAGCCATTCAAGGAATCGCTGCCGCCTTGCGCGTCTGCCCCAACCGGCCGTCACGGCCATCGGCGCATTCCAAGACGCCGCTATGTGCGCTAACGAATGAAAGGGACTTCCCCGTCCCGAGTGATCCGCGTAGTTGCGGGGTACGGCATCAAAGTGCCACGATGGGAAGTGCAACCTCTCATCAACTCACTCGTTTTTGTGGAAGGGGAAGTCCAT
>JBATPF010000473.1:0-10407 GCA_049291355.1 Giesbergeria sp. | reverse complement strand
CGCCCACGCCAAGCACGGCGAGCGACGCCGGCCGCAGCGCCCCCACGTCGCGCCGGATGACGCGCAGCGGCGGCACTTGGGCCAGTCGCAACACCGGCGGCAGGCCAAAGGCGAGCAGCAGCGTCATGCCCACCCCCACACCGAGCAGTGCCGGCCAGACGCTGGCAGGCGGCAGGCCAGCCGTCACCAGGCCAGCAAGCAGATAGACAAACACGTAGTGCACGGCAAAACCCAGCGCCACGCCTAGCAAGCTTGCCAGCAAGCCGACCAGAGCGAATTCGGTGGTGTAGCTGGCGGCAATGCGCCGCTGGCTCTGGCCGAGCACACGCAGCATGGCAGACGCATCGAGGTGGCTGGCGGCAAAGGCACGCGCCGCCAGCGCCACGGCCACGGCCGACAGCATGGCGGCCAGCAGCGCCACAAGGCTGAGGAAGTTCTGCGCGCGCTCCAGCGTCTGCTTCATGTCGGTGCGGCCAGAATCGAGCGATTCCACGCGCATGCCGCGCAAGCCCGGCTGCTGCAACTGCGTATCAACGAAGGTCTGGAACTGGCGCACCGGCGCCGCTGCGCCTGCCACCACCAGCCGGTAGGTGACGCGGCTGGCGGGCTGCACCAAGCCGGTGGCGGCGACATCGGCGTCGTTCACCATGACGCGCGGAGAAAAGCTCATGAAACCGGCGCCGCGGTCGGGCTCCAGCGTGATGATGCGGGCAATGCGCAGGCTGGTATCGCCCAGCAGCAGCGGGTCGCCCAGCTTCAGGCCCAGCGCATCGAGCAACGAGGCATCGACCCAGACCTCGCCCGACGCCGGAATCTCGCGCGTAGGCTGACCGGGCGCATTCACTGCCGCAGCGACGCTCACGCTGCCGCGCAGCGGGTAGCCGGGCGTCACGCTCTTGAAGGCCACCAGCCGGCTCGCGCCGCCCTGCGCATCGTCTGCGCGCGCCATGGTCGGAAAGCTGGCCGTGCGCACCACGGCGAGCCCCAGCGCACGGGCACGCTCCACGATGGGGTCGGGGGTGGCGTGGTCGCTGGCCACCACGAAGTCGCCCCCGAGCAGTTGCAATGCGTCGCGCTGCAGGCCGCCTTGGAGGCGGTCGGCAAAAAACCCGACGGCGGTCAGCGAGGCGACGGCGAGCGTGACCGCCACCATCAGCAGACGCAGTTCACCCGCGCGCAAGTCGCGCAGCAGGGTGCGCCAGGCGAGGCGCGCAAAGGAAAGGTTCATGCAGTTCAGAAGCCTGGGTAAGAAAAACGTTCAAGCGCTCGCAGCAACGCGCGGTCAGGCGCCCTGCGCGGGCGCCTGGGGGCTGCGGTCACGCAGCCGATGGTGAGAGGGTAGCGCCATTCAGGCGCAGGCGCGCGGCGGCGGAACGAAGCGCCCGGTCGCTCAGTATTTGGCCCGCGCCGTGTCAGCGCCCGCCACGGTGGATGCGCGGGGGTGCTGCGCCGCTTCGCTCTGCTGGTCCACCAGCGCACAGAAGGCTTCGCAAAACTGGACCACGCGCTGGTTGCGGATGCGGTAGTACATCTGCACGCCCTCGCGCCGCCTGTCGATGATCTGCGCCTCGTAGAGCACCTTCAGGTGCTGGGACATGTTGGGCTGCGTGGTGGGAGCCGCAGCGATGAGCTCGCCCACATTTTTCTCGCCCTGGCACAACACACTGACAATTTGCAGCCGCAAGGGGGCGGCCAGCACGCGCAGCAACAGACCGGCACGCTCGAAATCGTGCTCGTGGGGCTCGGCAAGGCGAGCGGGGGGTGGGACGCTCTGCATGTAGGGGGGCGAAAAAGGGGTTTCCCATAAGCCTACCACTGGCACAGTGCGGGTAAGCTGATGCGAGTCATTCTGCTTGCGCTTTCGCATTTCTGAAAACTTCGGAGACACCACCATGATTGCTCGCCTCGTGCGCACCTTTGCCACCGTGTTGATCGGCCTTGTCGCCTCGCTGTGTTTGCTCGGCACGGCCGCAGCCCAGGACAAAGTGGTCTACCACATTGACGACGCCGCTGAGCAGGCCACCAAGGCCCTGCGCAACATGCGCAACCAACTGGACGTGGCGCCAAACACCACCATCCTGGTGGTGGCGCACGCCAACGGCATCGATTTTCTGATGGAGGGGGCGAAGGACAAGAAAAACCCCGACATCGACTACTCCGCACTCGTCAGCGCGCTCAAGGCGCGCGGCGTGCGCTTTGAAGTGTGCGAGATCACGCTGAAGAACCGCAATCTCGGCAAAGACAAGTTCATCCTGGACGCCGATTTCACACCCTCGGGCGTGGTGCGCATTACCCAGGTGCAGACGCGCGAGGGCTACGCCTACCTCAAGCCCTGAGAAGTTTTCAAGGAAAAAATGGCCTTATGGCAATACTGGCAATGGTTTCTAGCTACTTTTTATATAGCAATTGCCTTGTAGAGCGTTGGCCGCACAGCGCTACTATCTGGCCTTGAGCGGTGGGCGCGTGGGCTTACGACACGCCCACCAGCCGCGGTGCATTGACGCTGCGCGCACCGACCTTGCCGCCGCGCGCACGCAGCCACTCTTCGACCAGTTCCCACACCTGCCGGTTGCCCTGGTTGCGCGCCTCTTGCGCCACCGGCGCCCAGCCCGCCACCTTGTAGGCGCGGCCCGGATCAATGGGTTTGCCGCCCAGGCGCATGTCGCTGATGCGCGAACCCATGCTGGCCGAGGGAGCAATGGCGTATTCGAGCCCGCCCACGCGCACCATGTCGCCGCCCTGCTGGTAGTAAGGGTCGGGGTTGAACAGGTTGTCGGCCACGTCTTCGAGCACGGTCTTGATCATGGTGCCGGTCATTTCCGAGACGGTGGCGTAGGAGTAGGTCGTGGCCGTCATGTCCATCAACCACTCACGCGTGATCGGCTGGCCAGGCAGCAGAGAGGTGCCCCACCGGAAACCGGGCGAGAAGGCGATTTCGGCCCCCTGCACGTCCATCAGGGCATCGACCAGCAACTGGTCGCCTGACCCATTGAAATTGCCACGCCGGTACAGCGTGCCTTCGGTGATGGCCAGCGTTTCGCCCAACTTGGATTCGTAGGGCGCGCGGATGCGGGTGATGAGTGCGTCCATTGCCGGGTCGGCCGGCAGCATGTTGGCGAACACCGGCAGGAGCTTGTAGCGGAAGTCGGCCACCTTGCCGTCTTTTACGTCGAAATCGATCACGCCCAGGAACTTGCCATTCGAACCGGCGTTGGTCACGATGGTTTTGCCGCCCGCATTGGCGACGATGGACGCTATCGGCATGCCATCGTGCGTGTGGCCGCCCAGAATGGCGTCGATGCCGCGCACCCTGCTGGCCATCTTCAGGTCGACGTCCATGCCGTTGTGGCTGAGCAGAACGACAACCTTGGCCCCCTTGCCCCGCGCCTCGTCCACCACCTTCTGCATGTTCTGGTCCTGAATGCCGAACTCCCAGTCGGCCACCAGGTAGCGCGGGTTGGCTATGGGCGTGTACGGAAACGCCTGGCCGACAATGGCACACGAAACCCCATTGATGGTGCGAAGTACGTAGGGCTTGAACACCGGGTCGCCGAAGTCTGCAGTCTTGATGTTCTGCGCGACGAATTCGACCTTGCCGGCAAAGTCTTTCTCGACGATTTCTTTCACGCGCTCCATGCCGAGCGTGAACTCCCAGTGGCCGGTCATCACGTCCACGCCGAGCAGCTTGCAGGCGTCCACCATGTCTTGTCCGTTGGTCCACAGCGCAGTCGCCGAACCCTGCCAGGTGTCGCCACCGTCGAGCAGCAGCGCGCCCGGACGGCTTGCGCGCATGCGCTGCACCAGGGTCGAGAGGTGCGCGAAGCCGCCCACCTTGCCGTAGCGCCGTGCGGCGTTCTCGAAATCAAGGTAGGTCAGCGCATGCGCCTGCGCCGTGCCCGGCTTTACGCCGGCCACCTTGAGCAGGTCTTCGCCCACCAGATGCGGCAGCCGCCCATGCATGTCGCCAATGCCCAGGTTCACGCTGGGTTCACGGAAGTACACCGGGTTGAGCTGCGCATGGCAGTCGGTCATGTGCAGGAACGACACATTGCCAAAGCGCGGCAGGTCGTATAGCCCATCTGCTGCACTCGCCGCATCGGCATGCGCCCAGCGGCCCAGCCCCATGCCGGCGACCGCGCCAGCGCCCAGAACTTGCAGGAATTCGCGTGTAGTGAGGTTCATTGAAGCAGTGGCGGAGGCCAGAAAAACAAGAAAAACCCGGCAGCGCCGGGTGGGCAGAACGCCAGGCCCATTGCAGGGCCCGTATTCCGATGGCGTTACTGGTTGACGGGCGATTTCGGGTCGAGCAGCAGCGCCACGATGTCGGCCACCTGCGCTTCGGTGAGGATGCCCATATGGCCGGCACGCGGCATGTTGGAGCATGCGTTGTAGGCCTTGGAATTCCAGATCTTGCCCCAGGTGTACTGCACCGTTTCGCGCGCTGCGGGGCTGTTCGCGTCGGTGACACCGCGCAGCTTGCCGTACTGGTAGAGGCTCGGGCCGATGGTGCCGAAGGAGATTTCCTTCTTGTCGATCTGATGGCAGTTGTAGCAATTGCCGCCGTTGGCCGTCTTGGCGGTGTCGGTAAACGTCATGCCGCGGCCGCTTTGCGCGAGTTGTTCGCCGGATCGCCAGTCGCCCAGGTACTTGCCGTCGCTTGGCCATCTGACGGTCTTGAGGTTCTCTGCCTCAAGGGCGCGGGCGGTTTTTTCATCAAGCGGCTTGCCCGCCACGTCGGCTGCATTGCAGGCACGCAGCGTAGCGTCTACATCGAGCACCTTGTCGGCCTTGACGATGCCCTCGTCGCGGAACGACGCGCGCGCGATGTCGGCAGTCAGCTTGTCGATGTCGGCGCCCGTCATTGCGCCCGGCATGCCGCCCGAGGCGCAACCAGCAACGGCGGCTGCAGCCAACAAGGCTGCGAGGCTGATTTTGTGGCTTGTCTTCATGTGTGCTTCCCCTTCTGGCGCTCAGCGCTTGATCGCCGGCGCGATGGATTTGGAACCTTGGCTGTTCACGCCCAGATAGACACCAAGTGCCGTGAGCGCGTCGCTGCCGAATTTCGGATACGCAAATCGCTGCTGGCGGTAGCAGTCGTTCAGGCGCTGCTGCATGCCCCACATCTGCCCGTTGGAGACGCGGTACGCCGGCCACGCAGCGAAACCCACGCCATCGCCCGGATTCTTGGTCAAGTTGGGCAGGTCCTGCAGGCGAATGCGCTTGTCGTCCGAGCCATGGCACGAAGCGCACGCAAAATCGTGCGCGCCACCACGCTGGAAGAACAAGCGCTTGCCCACCTGATAGAAAAGCTTTTCCTGCGCATGGCTCTGCGGCAGGTTGAACCTCATGCCCTTCGATTCGGCGGCGATCCAGGTTGCCAGCGCCGTCATGTTCTTCTGTTCGCCCTTGCCGAATGGGGTGTCTGCGATGGCTTGGGCGTCGAGCCCCTGCAGGGTGGACATGCAAGTGAGCAGGCGCGATTCAAGGTCCTGCATGCGGTTGGTGTCGGCAAAGTAGCGCGGCAACTCCACAAACGCTCCCTTGACCACGCCTGGGCCCTTGCCCAGGTCGCAGGCCTCCAGCGAGGCATTTTTTGGACCGCGTTTGATTTTCCAGACCTCTTCGCCCTTGGCCTCGAACAGATCGGCCGGGTTGCCGTCCTGGAGCATCTCGCGGTACTCCTCGATCGACTCGATGGCCGATTTCTGCGCGTGTGCGGTGGCCCCGGCGCCCAGGGCGAGGGCCGCGCCTGCAAGCCAATAGAATTTTTTCATGCGTTGTCTCCTTGGATTGGCGAATGTCTGAAAACCGGAGCCGACGGGCTCAGGAGACGGTGGCTTCGTCGGTGCGGGTCTCGCCCTTGTTGTCTTTCCAGGTGATGCTGATCTTGTCGCCCGCCTTGGCGCCCTTGACGACGAACTGCAGGAACGGGTTCTTGGACACCGCAGGCCCCCACTCTGCGGAAAACACCTGCTTGCCATTGAGGGAGGCGGTGACGTCCTGGATGTGCCAGGCGGGCACCAGATTGCCAGACGCATCCTTGCGCTGGCCAGACTCCATCTCGTGGCTCATGAGGACGCGCACGGTGGTTTTGTCGCCAGCGGCCTGCGCGCGAATTCGCATCGGATCTGCCATGAATTGCTCCTGAAATATTGAAAATTTGGGGGTAAAACGGGTGCGGTCTCAGCCGCCGCAGCCGCCGAGCGTGACCTTGACTTCTTTCTTGGCGTACAGGGCCTTGCCGTCGTTGGTGATGGCCACGGCGTATACGTCGGAGGTCTGGCCCATCTTGGTGCGCGTGGCGAAGTTGGCTTCGACCGAGTCGGTCACGTTGAACACGGCCACGAGCGCGCTCGGGTTTTTCTCGACCAGCAGCACCAGGTGCTTCACGCCCGCCAGCGTGGTGCTCACGGCAAGCGGCACGACCGCGCCGTTCTCGGCAATGTCGGGCGCGGTGAGCATGACGTCCTTGCTCTCGGTCAGCGCGCCGCCGCCAAGCGCCTTCATGGCGTCTTGCAGGCCCTTGGCGTCGAATGCAGCTTTGTTGAATGCCCGCGCCTGAAGCGGCAGCAGGCCGGCGCCCAGCAG
This sequence comes from Giesbergeria sp., assembly GCA_049291355.1. Taxonomy (GTDB): domain Bacteria; phylum Pseudomonadota; class Gammaproteobacteria; order Burkholderiales; family Burkholderiaceae_C; genus Simplicispira. Next base: position 3,819 of record JBATPF010000473.1, on the reverse strand, counting down.
CAGACTTGCCAGAGCGGCGGTGTGTGTAAGTGTCTGACGACGTGTTTGCATGAAGCCTCCTTTGAAATGATGAAACTGCGCTGCCGGCAACCTGGCGGCGCTGACCCCGAAAGGGCCGAAAACTCTGTCCTTTTGTCTCAGTGCGCCGCTCCCGCAGCCAGCCAGTCGGCAATGACTTTCGCGTCGGCTTCTTCGAGCGTCTGCGCGGGCATGGGCACCGAGCCCCACACGCCCACGCCGCCCTGGCGGATCTTGCCCACCAGATAGTCCGCCTTGCCGGCATGCTTTTGCGCAATTTCGGCAAATGCCGGACCGATGAGTTTGCTGTCCACCGCGTGGCAGGCGGTACAGGCATGCTTTTGCAGCAACGCAATCGCCGGGGACGCGGCGCTCTGTTTGGAAGACGCGGCAGCAGCAACCGCAATCTGCACTGCGGTATCGCCCAGCTGCGCACCTTCCGGGCGGCTGGTGTCGGCCCCGTGCTGCGCGCCCACGAGGCGGTTTTGCTGCGCCAGGTTGCCGTGGGCGTTGCGGGCAAAGTCGGGCAGCGTGGCGAGCTTGGGCGGCGCGTCCGCGCAGTTGCTCATGCAGGCCTTGTTGGCGGTGTCCGGCTTGGCGTTGCCGAACTCGCGTCCGGGCCACAGCGCATGGTCGGTGGTCATGCCGTTGCGGTTGGGCAGGCGCGCTTGCACCTCGGCGATGTTTTTGTCCGACAGCGTGAAATCTTCGGGCACGACATTGGCCAGGTTGAGCAGGAACGCGGTCACTGCGTACACATCGTCTGCCGAGAGCGACTTGGGCTCGTTCCAGGGCATGGCGCGGTGGATGTAATCCCAGAGAGTGGACACGGTGGCCACCTTCATCAGGGTCGTGCGCGCCGGGTAGTCCGTGCGCAGGAGGTTGGCGACGCGCCCCGTCTTGATGTCGTCAGCCGTGGTGCCACCGATCAGCGGGCTGAAGGTCTGGTTGGATTCGCCAAACACACCATGGCAGGAGGCGCAACGCGCCTCCCACAAGTCCTGGCCCTTGAGTACCGTGCCCGAACCGGGCGGCAGGCCCTTGAAGTCTGGGCGCACGTCGATGTCCCACGCCTTCACCTCGGCTGGCGTGGCAGGCCGACCGATGCCCTCGAACCCTGCGCTACGGCCCTGCTGCGCGGGCGCTGCCCAGACACTCGCCAGGGCGAGGAGCGCCGCGCCTGCCAGCGCGATGCGACCCTTACGAAAGCTGAACATTCTTGACCTCCCCGTTTTCCTGCACGAGCCAGGAGGCAATGGCATTGTTGTGGTAGATCGAACGCGTGCCGCGTGCCCGGCGCAGTTGTGCGTAGGTGGGCTGCACGAAGCCGGTTTCGTCGGTGGCGCGGCTCTGCACGACGGTCGGCTTTCCGTCCCACACCCAATCGAGGCTGAAGCGCGTGAGGCATTTGGACATCACCGGCGTTTGCATGCGCGCCGCACGCCAGTTGCGCCCACCGTCTACCGACACATCGACCGCCTTGACCTTGCCCCGCCCCGACCAGGCCAGGCCCGAAATGCTGTAGAAACCTTTGTCAAGCAGCACCTGACCGCCAGACGGCGTGGTGATGACGCTCTTGCATTCCTGCAGGCCCGAGTACTGGCGGTGCTTGCCATCGGGCATGAGGTCCACGTAGTGAATTGCCTCGTCCTTGGCGGCCCAGGGCTGGTCGCCGAGCTCGATGCGGCGCAGGTACTTGATGGAGCTGACCCCTTGCACGCCGGGCACGATCAGCCGCAGCGGGTAGCCGTTTTCCGGCCTCAGCATTTCTCCGTTCTGGCCATAAACCACCAGCACCTCACCCGAGGTCACCAGGCCCATGGGAATGGTGCGCGTCATGGAAGATCCGTCTGCCCCCTCGGCCAGCACGAACTTGCCGCCCTTCAGATCGGCCCCGGCCAGCTCCAGAAGCGTGATGAGCGGCACGCCCGTGAACTCGCTGCACGAAAGCATGCCGTGCGTGTACTGCACCGTGGGCACCGCCACATTGGCCCAGTCCACCGCCGTGTTGGCGCCGCACTCAATGAAGTGAAAGCGCGACACCGACGGCAGCCGCATGATCTCGTCGAGCGTGAACACACTTGGGGTCTTGACCATGCCGTTGACCATCAAGCGGTGCTGCGTAGGATCGACATCCCACCAGCCCTGGTGGTGGCGCTCGAAGTGCAGGCCGCTAGGCGTCACGATGCCAAACAGCGATTGCAGAGGCGCAAACGACACCGAGGCCTGTGGGGTCTGCGTCAGGCCCGGGCTCTGGCGTCGCTGCACGTTGGCTTCGTAGCGCGAGGGGCGGCCGTAGCCGTCGTTGGAGGCCACCGGCTGCCCCAGGCCGCGCGAATGCGCGGGCAACTGCAGGATGGCCGGGTCGCCATCGGCATTGCCCTTGGCCAGCGCCGCAGGCGCAGCGGCGCCAGCAAGCGCCGTGGCGAAAGCACCACGCATGAAGTCGCGCCGACCGCTGCTGCCTGCAGCCCCAGAGCTGCGCATGCCCTCATGGCTCAAAAAATGCTCCGGCGCCTTGCGAAGTCGACCGCGGATTTGCTCTTGGCTCACACCTTCTCCCTGGATGTCTGTCGCTGCGGTACGGCCCTGCACACTTGTGCGGACCTTTGAGCGACCATGCTTTGACTCATCTCAATATTCGTGAATTCGAATATATAAGCTTATGACCCGGCGCAATAACGGGGTAAATACCAAGTTGCGCCGTCGGCTGGATATCAGCAAGGCACGCCAGGCGCGTCGGCTGCACCCTCTGGCCGCGCGGATGTGGGCGCTGCCCTTAGCGTTGTGCAGTGTGTGGACCGCAGGGCCCGGTCGCTTCAGCGGAACTGGTAATGGCGCTTGTTGAGCACGGCAGCGATGGCGGTGACTTCTTCGGGGAAAAGACCAAACCCCAGTTCGGTGTTGCACTGCTCAACCACGCCGCGCAGCGCCCCGGCGGTTCGTATGCGCTCGTCGGGCCGGTAAATGGCCGAGCCGTCGCCCCCGGCCTTGCGGGCATGACAGGCGGCGCAGCGGTGCTCCTCCATCAGGCGCACGCCAAGCGCATGGTCGGCATTGTCAAAAATGGCCGCCCCCTGAGCCTGGGCGGCCACCGACGCAAGCGCAAGGCCGATGGCGATCACAGCGCGAAAAAAAGGGGGTTTCATGGCGTTTCCTCGGCAGTAGGCGATGCGTGTCGGGCGTGTCAGCCGCGCCGACGCGCTGCAAGCAGGCGCTCGTCCAGGTAGGCGCCGTAAAAATCGGGCAGGTAGCCGCCTGCCAGCCGCTCGGCCACCTCCGTCGCACCGCGTCCGAAGAACAGCACCGTGGGGGCGATGCCTATGCCCCAGGCCCGCACCAGTTGGTCGTGCGTGGCAGGCCGCCCGGCAAAGTCGGTAGTGGCGGCGCTGCTGCGCATGTCCATCTGCACCACCGGCAGTCCCTCACGCTGGTGCATGGGGCCGAGGTAGTGCTCGCGCACCACCTTGCAGAAGGGGCAACCCGCCAGACTCACCATCACCACCAGAGGCTGGCGCACCGCCTGCGCCTGGGCAAGTTCGTTAGCAAGCGACCGCGATGGCGGAAGGAGCAGCGCCGCCGCTTGTGCAGAAGGCGCCAGGCCGAGCGCCAGACCTGCACCCGCAGCCAGCGCGCCGAGCACGCGGCGTCGCTGCACGGCGCAGCAAACGGCACTCATTGCAGGTCCTCGTGCTCCATGAGCAAATAGGTGTTGTAGGCGTTCATGCGATTGGCAGGGCCAAACAGGGGGAGGTTCTCGTAGGCGCTCCAGTCGGTGGCCAGGTAAGCGTCGTCAAAGGG
>JBATPF010000472.1:0-10260 GCA_049291355.1 Giesbergeria sp. | reverse complement strand
TGCGACGTGGCCGCCGCCATGATGGAGCCGCCCGGCGGCACCGCCTTGGTGGAAGAAAGTATTTTGGAGGCGCTGGATTTTCGACGCGCCATGCGCCAGATTGAAGAAGAGTTCGGCAAGAAAGATTGGTGGTTCAAGGTCTGGGGACCGGAGAAACTGGTGGACGAAGGCATTGGCCGCGCTGAGGACTGGATCATCCGCAGCGACAGCAAGAGCCGCAAGAACGGTAGCAAGTGGCACGGCTTTGGCCAGCTGGCCGACGGCTTCAACATGCTGGACCCGATCAAGTCGACCATCGTCACGCCGGGCCTGAATCTCGATGGCAAGTTCGACAAGACGGGTATTCCCGCCTCCATCGTGACCAAGTACCTGGCGGAGCATGGCGTGGTGGTGGAGAAAACCGGGCTCTACAGCTTCTTCATCATGTTCACCATCGGTATCACCAAGGGCCGCTGGAACACCTTGCTGACCGCGTTGCAGCAGTTCAAGGACGATTACGAGAAGAACCAGCCCATGTGGCGCATCCTTCCCGAGTTCTGCCAGCAGCACAAACGCTACGAGCGCATGGGGCTGCAGGAGCTGTGCCAGCACGTGCACGAGATGTACGCCAAGTACGACATCGCGCGCCTCACCACCGAGATGTACCTCTCGGACCTGACGCCCGCCATGAAGCCGAGCGAGGCGTTTGCGCACATTGCGCACCGCACCACCCAGCGCGTGGAAATCGATCAACTCGAAGGCCGCATTACCGTAGGTCTGGTCACGCCGTACCCGCCGGGCATTCCGCTGTTGATTCCGGGCGAAGTGTTCAACAAGAAGATCGTGGACTATCTCAAGTTCGCCCGCGAATTCGCCAAGCTGTGCCCGGGGTTTGAGACCGACATCCATGGACTGGTGGAAATTGAGGACGAGGCGGGCAACGTGCGCTACTACGCCGATTGCGTGGCGGCAGGCGATGCAGAACGTACGCCCAAGCCCTTGGCCACTGCCGACAACCTGGTGCAGGTGGGGGACGACGGACCGTTTCACCGGCAGGTCTGACGCCAAGCAGTCTGTTTGAAATCGCTCCCGGCGCAGGCCGTGGAGCTTTTTTTTTGCTTCTTTGAATCCACTCGAACAAGGGCTGCGTATTGGTTGTCAGCCGCGCGATTTTTTGTTCAAGCGGTCTGTCTCAAACCACAAAGGAGTTTTCCATGCGCTTCCCATTCAATCCCCGCCTCGCCGCCATCGGTCTCTCTGTTGCCCTGTCTGCCGCCGCACTGCCTGCGGCTGCCCAGGTGATGGTGGGCGGCGCGTCCATGCTGCCCAGCAAGGACATCATCGACAACGCCGTCAACTCGAAAGACCACACCACGCTGGTTGCTGCGGTGAAGGCCGCCGGCCTGGTCGAGACGCTCAAGGGCCCAGGTCCGTTCACCGTCTTTGCCCCTACCAACGAAGCCTTTGCTGCGCTTCCCGCTGGCACGGTGGACACACTTCTCAAGCCTGAGAACAAGCCCACGCTGACCAAGGTGCTGACGTACCACGTGGTGGCCGGCAAGTACGACGCCGCCGCCATCATGAAGATGATTGCCGATGGTCACGGCATGGCCAAGCTCAAGACGGTAGAAGGCGGCACGCTGACTGCCAAGAGCAAGGGAAACGACGTGATGGTGATGGATGAAAAGGACGGTACGGCCCACGTCACCATCGGCGATGTCTATCAGTCCAATGGCGTGATCCACGTGGTCGACAAGGTGCTCATGCCCAAGTAAGTGGGGGCTTACCCAAGCTGAACCCGCTCGCCGTGCAAACGGCGGGCGGGTTTTTTATTGGGCGGCTGGCATGTCAAGACGCACGCGCACAAAGCTGGCAAAGCGCGGCAAACCGCTGTCGTGCGTGCCGAGAAAGCGGTAGGTCACCCAGCTACCTACCGGCGGCGGAGTGGCGCGGTCTGCGTCGCTAAAGCCTGTGCCCAGCTTGAAGCGCTGGCCATTGGGCATTTCCACCAGCAGCGCACCCATTGTGCCGGCGTGTTTGCCTTTGCCGGGCAGGTGCGCCACCACACGTGCCTCGGCGTCGTCGTGGGTCTTCACTTTGATGAGATCGTCGCTGCGGCCCGCGCGGTACAACGACGCACCTCGGTGCAGCACCAGCCCCTCACCGCCCGCGCGCACGGTGCGCAGCAGCAGGGCGTTGAGTGCTTCATGGGAACCGATTCGGCGCTGCACTACGGCTTCTACCCAGGGCTGCCCAATACGCGCGATCGTTTTTTGCAGTTCCGGTAGGCGCTGGTCAAAAGTGCCGGGGTGTGCCGGCAAGTCGAACACCATGTAGCGCATTTGCCGCCAGGCGGCGTCGCCGGCGTCCGCGCTGCGCACGGTGGATTGCGCCTGTGCAAACTGGCCCCGCCCAGCCCACAGTTCACCGTCCATCGCCGTGCTCGGCCAGCCGGTAGTGAACCAGGCGGGCGGTGTGATGGGCTCGCCGCCGCGCGTGTGCAGGCGTTGGCCATCCCAATAGCCGCGTACGCCATCGTATTTTTCGCTCACCCAGTAATCGGCCAGCGGCAGGCCCGGCTGGTAGACCCTTGCCAGCAGCAGGGCCGGCGGTTCCCCGGCCTGGGCAGGCGCACGCAGCACCAGCGCACACAAAAAAAGCGCATGCCGTCTCTGCACAATACTATGCAAATGAGAGCTGCAAATTCATATGGAGTAAGCGCTAGAGGCCGATTTGACTCTAAATTTTGACGCTTACACCATGTCGCGGCTGATACCCGCCGTCTGGCTGAAACCGCCATCCACGTAGGTGATCTCGGCCGTCATTCCGCTGGCCAGGTCGCTCAGCAGAAACGCGGCCACGTTGCCCACGTCTTCAATGGTCACGTTGCGGCGCAGGGGCGAGGCGCTGGCCACGCCGCTGAGCAGCTTGCCGAAATCCTTGATGCCGCTGGCGGCCAGCGTCTTGATCGGGCCGGCGCTGATGCCATTGACCCGCATGCCTTTGGGTCCAAGCGACTCCGCCAGATAGCGCACGCTGGCTTCCAAACTGGCCTTGGCCAGACCCATGGTGTTGTAGTTGGGGATGGTGCGCAGCGCGCCCAGGTACGACAGCGTGAGCAGGGCCGACTTGTCGTTGAGGTAGGGCAGGGCAGCCTTGGCCATCGCCGGGAAGCTGTAGGCGCTGATGTCGTGAGCAATGCGAAAACCTTCGCGCGAAAGGCCTTCGAGGAAGTCGCCGGCAATCGCTTCGCGCGGGGCAAAACCAATGCTGTGCACAAAGCCGTCGAGCTTGGGCCAGGTGGCTGACAAGTCGGCAAACATGCGCTCGATCTGCTCGTCGCTAGCGACGTCGCAGTCAAAAATCAGCTTGGAATCGAACTCGGCGGCAAAGTCGGTGATACGGTCTCTAAAGCGCTCGCCGACGTAGCTGAATGCCAGCTCAGCGCCTTGTTGGTGGCAGGCGCGTGCAATGCCGTAGGCAATGGAGCGGTTGGACAGCACGCCGGTAATCAGCAGCTTCTTGCCGGTTAGAAAGCCCATGGTGGTTCTCCTGGTGCGAAATAGAAAGTGAATGCGCTGGTCAGGGCAGGGTTTGCCGCATGTCTTGCGGGGTGGGCGCCATGCCAGCGTGGTGCAGAATTCTCGCATGCGAATCTGGCTGATCTTCCTGTCCTGCTGGCTGGCGCTGCCGGCCTGGGCAGCGCATGCATATGCGCTGTGGGGCGAACCGCTGTATGCGCCTGGATTCACGCACTTCGCCTATGTGAATCCTGATGCACCCAAGGGCGGCGAGCTGCGCCTGGTGAGCAACCAGCGCACCTCCACCTTCGACAAATACAACCCCTTCACGATGCGCGGCGCGGCCCCGGCCTACCTGACCGAGCTGATGTTCGACAGCCTGCTGACCGGCTCGCTCGACGAAACCGCCACCGGCTACGGCCTGCTGGCCGAAGACGTCAGCGTGGCACCCGATGGCCTCTCGGCCACCTTCCGCCTGCGGCCAGAAGCGCGATTTCACAACGGCGACCCGGTGCTGGCGCAAGACGTAGCCTGGACCTACGAGACGCTGGTGGGGCCCTTCACCTCGCCATCCTACAAAACGCTGCTGATCGACGTGGCAGGGGTCGACGTGGTGAACGACCGCACGGTGCGCTTTCATTTCAAGAAGCCGAACCGCGAACTGCCGCTCACCGTCGGCGGCCTGCCCATCTTCAGCCGCGCCTGGGGTAGGGAGAACGGCAAGCCCAAACCCTTCGATCAGGTGGTGACCGACATTCCCATCGGCAGTGGGCCCTACAAGATCGGCCCGGTGCGCTTTGGCAAAGACATTACCTACCTGCGCGACCCGAGCTACTGGGCGCGGGATCTGAACGTGCGACGCAGCCAGAACAATTTCGACCGCATTGAGGTGAAGATTTACAAGGACGCCACGGCCCGGCTCGAAGCTTTGAAGGCGGGCGAGTTCGACCTGATGCGTTTCTTCAGCGCGGGCGACTGGGCGCGGCGCGTGAATGGCAAAAAGTTCGATACCGGCGAGTTGGTGAAAGGCGAATTCGCACACAAGCTGCCCACGGGGTTTCAGAGCTACGTGCTCAACACGCGCCGGCCGTATCTGCAAGATGAGCGCGTTCGCGAAGCATTGGGCCTGGCGATTGACTACGAGTGGATGAACCGCCAGCTCTTTTATGGCGCTTACCAGCGCGTGCACGGCCTGTTTGGCAACACGGCGTGCGAGACGCACGGCAGCCCTTCGCCCGAAGAACTGGCGCTGATGGAGCCATGGCGCAAAAGCATTCCTATGGCTGCGTTCGGCCCCATGCAACAACCCCCGCGCACCGATGGTGACCACAGTTTGAGAGACAACCTGCGCCACGCGAAAGCCTTGCTGAATGAGGCCGGCTGGGCCGTGAAGGATGGGCTGCTGCGCAACGCTCAGGGCGAGCCCATGGTGCTTGAATACATGGACAGCAACGAAGGCGGCGTGCGCACCGTCTCGCCCTGGATGCGCAACTTGGAAAAGCTCGGCATCACGCTCAAGTTTCGCTCGGTGGATTTCGCGCTGTATCAGGAGCGGCTGCAGAAGTTCGATTTCGACATCACCTCCATTGCGTACCAGGGCACCAACAACCCCGGCCAGGAATTTGCCGACCTGTTTGGCAGCAAGGCGGCTGACACTGAGGATTCGGGTAACTTCGCGGGCGTGAAGAACCCGGCGGTGGACGCGATGATCAGTGCCATGACCAGTGCCAAAACGCAGCAGCAATTACTGCCCGCCTGCCACGCGCTCGAACGCATCATTGTCGCCAGCCACTACCTGATTCCGCAGTGGAGCGCGGGAACGCACCGCATGGCCTACAACGCCTGGCGTTTGGCCAAGCCCAACGTGGTGCCGCCGTATTCTCCGGGCGAAACTTGGGTGATAGATACCTGGTGGGCCCGAAAATGAAGCCCCCACGCTCCGCCGCTTCGCAGGTCGCTGCCCCCCCGAGGGGGCTGGCCTTGCTTGGGGCGGCCCGGCGCGGCGGCCCCCCGCAAACCGAACCTAGCCCACACTGAGCCATGTTCGCCTACATCCTCAAACGCATCTTGCTCATGCTGCCCACGCTTCTGGGTGTGCTGATGCTTACCTTCGCCGTGGTGCAATTCGTTCCCGGCGGACCGGTGGAGCAGTACCTGGCCGAGGCCAAGGCGGGCGCAGGGCGTGCGGGCGCAGAGGGCGGCGGGCTGGGCTACCGCGGCGCACAGGGCGTGGACCCCAAGCGCCTGGAACAAATCAAGAAGTTGTATGGCTTCGACAAGCCGCCGCACGAGCGTTTTCTGCAAATGCTGGGCCAGTTTGCGCGCTTCGACCTGGGGCGCAGCTTCTTCCAGAACAAGGACGTGTGGCAACTGGTAAAGGAAAAAATGCCGGTGTCCATCAGCCTCGGCCTGTGGACTTTTTTCATCAGCTACCTGGTCGCGGTGCCGCTGGGCGTGGCCAAGGCGGTGCGGGCAGGTTCCCGCTTTGATCTGGTCACCACGCTGCTCATTCTGGTCGGCTACGCCATTCCCGGCTTTGTGCTCGGTGTGGCCTTGCTGGTGATTTTTGGCGGACAGTTGCAATGGTTTCCGCTGCGCGGGCTGACGTCGAGCAACTGGGACGAGTTGAGTTGGGGCGCACGCATTGCGGACTACCTTTGGCACATCACGCTGCCCATCATTGCCATGGTGGCGGGCAGCTTTGCCGTGACGGCCATGCTGACCAAAAACGCGTTCCTGGAAGAAATCCGCAAGCAGTACGTGCTCACCGCACGCGCCAAGGGATTGAGCGAGCGCCAAGTGCTGTGGAAACATGTGTTCCGCAATGCGCTGATCCCCATCATTACGGGGTTTCCGGCGGCCTTTATTGGCGCGTTCTTCACGGGATCGCTGCTGATCGAAACGCTGTTCTCGCTCGACGGACTGGGTCTGCTGAGCTACGAGAGCGTGATCCGGCGCGACTACCCGGTGGTGATGGGTACGCTGTACCTGTTCACGCTGATTGGCCTGGTCACCAAGCTGATTTCCGACCTGTGCTACGTGTGGGTGGACCCGCGGGTGAAGTTTGATTGATGTTGGACGTATTGAAGGCCCATAATGACCATGTATTGTGACTACTTCAGGAGATTGCCATGACGTGGAACATTGCCAGTGCCAAGCAGCAGTTCTCCGAGGTGGTGCGCCTCACCGCCGAGGAGCCGCAGGCCATCTACAACCGCGACAAGCCGGTGGCAGTGATAATTTCTGCGCAGGATTTTGAAGATTTCCAGCGCTGGCGGACCGAGCGCGACCGGCCCACTTTGACCGAGATGTTCGACGAAATCCGTGCGCTTTTGGCCGCAGACGGGCAGGATGGCATCGAAATCCCGCCTCGCACTACGCGCTACAACGCCATGGTGGACGACCCTCATTACTGGGATGAGCCGGCTGACGCGGATGGCAAAGAGTAAACCGTGTACCTTGCCGACACCAACATCGTCAGCGAATTGATGCGACCACGCCCCGAAAAGGGCGTGTTGCAATGGAAAGACCGTTTGGAAGCCCACGCGATTCCTCTGGTCGTCAGTGCCATCACCGTGGACGAAATCGTTTTTGGACTTCAATGGCGTCCGAATGCCGCCAAATCGGCGTGGTTTGGCGGGTTCCTGCTGCGGGTGCGGGTGTTGCCTGTGACCGAGGACATCGCCCGCCGCGCGGGTGAATTGCGCGCGCAGATGGCCTTGATCGGGCAGGTGCGGCAGCAGCCCGACATGCTGATCGCCGCCACCGCCCAGGTGCACGCCCTGACCCTGGTCACCCGCAACGTGCGTGATTTTGACGATTGCGGCATCGCCGTGTTGAACCCGTTCATGCCATGAGCGCAGCGCCGGCCGCACCCAAGTCCCTGTCCCCTAGCCGCCGCGCTTGGCTGCGCTTCAAGCGCAACCGTCTGGGCTTCTGGAGCTTGGTGATTTTCGTAGTGCTGGTGGCAGTAAGCCTGTGCGCCGAGCTGGTCAGCAACGACCGGCCACTGGTGGTGCGCTACGAAGGGCAGCTGTACTTTCCCATGGTGAAAGACTACCCCGAAACGACCTTTGGCGGCGACTTTCTCACCGCCACCGACTACCTGGACCCGTACATCCGGAAAAAGTTGAGCGAAGGGAGCAACTGGGCGCTGTTCACGCTCAACCCCTACGGCCCGAACACGCTGAACTACTTTGCCAAAGACCCCAATCCCTCGGCGCCCACGGCGGCGAATTGGCTGGGCACCGACGACCGTGGGCGCGACTTGGCGGCGCAGCTGCTCTACGGCTTTCGGGTCAGCGTGCTGTTTGCGCTGGCGCTTACCTTCACCGGCGTGCTGCTGGGCATGGTGACGGGCGCCATCCAGGGCTTCTTTGGCGGCAAGACGGACCTGGCGTTTCAGCGTTTCATTGAAATCTGGGGCTCCATGCCCGAGCTGTATCTGCTCATCATCTTCAGCGCCGTGCTCGCGCCCAGCATTGGGCTGCTGCTGGTTTTGCTGAGCCTGTTTGGCTGGATGGGCCTCTCAGATTACGTGCGCGCCGAGTTCCTGCGCAACCGCCAGCTCGACTACGTCAAGGCCGCGCGGGCGCTGGGTGTGGGCAATGGGCAAATCATCTGGCGCCACATCTTGCCCAACAGCCTCACGCCCGTGGTCACGTTTTTGCCCTTTCGCATGAGCGCGGCAATTCTGGCGCTGACCTCGCTTGATTTTTTGGGTTTGGGTGTGCCGCCGGGCACGCCGTCGTTGGGGGAGCTGCTCAGCCAGGGCAAGAACAACATTGATGCGTGGTGGATATCGCTCTCCACGTTTGCTGTGCTGGTGGTCACGCTGCTGCTGCTGACTTTCATGGGCGATGCGCTGCGCGATGCGCTCGACCCAAGAAAGGCCGACCGATGAGCAAGCGGGCTGGAAACCTGCTCGAAGTATGCGACCTGAGCGTGCGCTTTGGCGCCAAGGAAGTCGTGCGCAACGTGAGCTTCGAGATCGCACCCGGAGAAAAGCTCGCGCTGGTGGGTGAATCGGGCTCGGGCAAGACCATTACGGCGCTCAGTCTGCTGCGCCTGGCGGGCGACGCGGTGGTGCAGGGCAGCGCGGTGTTTGAGGGACGCGACCTGCTGGCGTTGTCTGAACGCGAGATGCGCGGCGTGCGCGGTGGCGATATCGCCATGATCTTCCAGGAACCCATGACGGCGCTGAACCCGCTGATGACGGTGGGCCGGCAGATCAGCGAAGTTTTGGAGCTAAAACAGGCGCTATCGCAGGCGCAGTCGTGGCAAGCAGCTATCGAATTGATTGCAAGCACAGGCATTCCCGAGCCTGCGCGCCGCGCCGCCGCGTTCCCGCACCAGCTCTCGGGCGGGCAGCGCCAGCGCGCCATGATTGCCATGGCGCTCGCCAGCCGCCCCAAACTGCTGTTGGCCGACGAGCCCACGACGGCGCTCGACGTGACCCTGCGCGGGCAGATTCTTGGGCTGCTTGCCGACCTGCAACGCCAGACCGGCATGGCGGTGCTGCTCATCACGCACGACCTGAACCTGGTGCGCCGCTTTGCCGACCGCGTGGCCGTGATGGAGCAGGGCGTGTTGGTAGAGCAGGGCGCCGTCGCGGGCATCTTCCAGGCGCCGCAGCACGCCTACACGCAGCGGCTGATTGCCAGCCAACCCAAGCGCGACGTGGTGGAAAGCGTGCCCGACCCAAACGCCACGCCGGTGCTGCGCTCGCACCAGCTGCGCGTCAGCTACCCCACGCCCTTGCCGGGCGTGCGCGGCTGGTTCAAAAAAGGCGAATTCATTGCGGTGCACGGCGCCGATCTGTGTCTGTTGCCGGGGCGTACGCTGGGCGTGGTGGGCGAATCGGGCTCGGGCAAATCAACGCTGGCGCAGGCCCTGCTGGGTTTGCTGCCGCACCAGGGTACGGTGGAAGTGGTGGGCAGCGCGTGGCAGGCGCCCAGCGCGCGCAACACGCCCGCCAATCAGCGCTTGCGACGGCAGATTCAGGTGGTGTTCCAAGACCCGTTCTCGTCTCTTTCACCGCGCCTGACGGTGGAAGAAATTGCCGGTGAGGGCCTGCGCGTGCACGAACCCGGCTTGCCCTTGCCCGAGCGCCGGCGCAGGGTGGACGCTGCGCTGGCCGAAGTGGGGCTCACCGATGCCCAGTTTCCCGGCTTGCTGGCACGCTACCCGCACGAATTTTCGGGCGGCCAGCGCCAGCGCTTGGCGATTGCCCGGGCGCTCATCGTGCAGCCCAAGGTGCTGGTGCTCGATGAACCGACCAGCGCGCTGGACGTGACGATCCAACAGCAAGTGCTGGCCCTGCTGCAGCGCCTGCAGCGCGAGCGCGGGCTGGCCTATGTGCTGATCACCCACGACGTGGACGTAGTGCGCGCCATGGCGCACGATGTGCTGGTGATGAAAGATGGCTTCATCGTGGAAGCGGGCAGCGTGTCCCAAGTGCTCAATGCACCGCGCGAGGGCTATACCCAGGCTTTGGTGGCTGCCGCCCACTAATTCGTCGCCCCTGATTTATTCATTTCCGGCCGCCACCGGGCGCCGCCCTGACCCGGTAGTCGCTGCACAGACGATACCGCGCGATATCTGCAGCCAGTGCGCCCGCACCCCCGCTGCCTGGCACAGGCGCAAATAAAGGCGCCGTAAGAAGAGCACCCCCTTCTTGGCAATCATGCGCAGCAACCAACGGATGTTGTAGCCCGCTGCACACAGCACTGCATGCACACTGTCGCCCAATTCACCTTTG
>JBATPF010000471.1:0-7379 GCA_049291355.1 Giesbergeria sp. | reverse complement strand
GGTGTGCGCCGCGCCAGTTTTGTGCGATGCGGCCGGAATCGCTTGTATCGCCTGATCCATCCAAGAAGTCCAGTCAGCTCATAAGGAGCCATACCATGCAACGCAGAACCACTTTGAACGCCGCTTTGTCCGTGCTGGCCGCCACCGCCTTGGCTTGGGGCAGCGCCGCCCACGCCCAAAACGTGGCGCCGCGCATCGCGGTCACCGACCTGGCCTACGCCCAGCAAGTGTCCGAATACTTCATGGCCGGCCAGTACCAGCGCAGCAGCCAGATGAGTGCGCAGGGCAGCCAGGGCGGCGGCTACAGCCACGGCCCGTACAGCGGTTCGGGCTCGTATTCGGGCCAGCAGTCCATGCAGGCGTCCGAGCAGGCCAGCGGCACCTATGTGGCCGGGCGCTACAGCTACATCGAGATGCGCGAGCTGGGCGGCTATACCAACGACATCAAGGGCGCCATTCTGCAGGGCACTTACTTCAAGCTGGTGCAGGGCCGGGGCTTTGATGCTGGCGCGCCGCAAAACTCGAAAGCCGAGCAGGTGCTGAACCAGGTGCAGGGCGGCAAGATGGCCAAACCCGTGCGCCAGAACGACGTCACCGACGTGATCGCCCGCCTCAAAAAGGGCGAGTTCAAGGGCGCAGACTATGTGCTCTTCGGCGTGGTCTCCAGCATCGAGTTCACCGACGCGCTCTCGCCCCTGCAAGGCACCAGCAGCGCCACGCGCCAATACGGCCTGCAATTGTTGGCTGATTTTTCGTTGATCGACACCAAGACCTACGAGATCAAAGCAGCGTTCTCGGCCCAGGGCGCGGGCAACGACACCAAGATTCTGTCGAACCGTGGGGACATTGCGCCGCCCAATCGCTCCAAGGTGATGAAGGAAACTTCCATGAGCTTGGCGAACGACGTATACCAGCAGCTGGCCGGGCAGCTGGGCTACACCGACGCGAACTTGTCGCGTGGCGTGCGCCGGGGCCAGCCCATGCCCATGCAGCAGGGCGGCGAGCCGGTGCGGGAAGCCCCGCCGGAGCAGGTCATCATTCTGAGGTGATGGGCGATTGACCGCCTGAATCGGACGGCATGAGCCCGCCGCCCGCCGCTCTCCAGGCCCGCCTCGTGCGGGCCTTTGTGCGTGGCGGTTGGGCGGCGTTTGCATTGGCCAGTGCCGTCCTGTGGGCTTGCGCGGTGCCACCACCGGAGCGTGGGGGGGGCTCCCCGCTCGCTGCCATTGAATCTGCCTTTGAACCTGCCATCGCAGGCGCCTTTCGCGCCCGGCAATTCCCTGCGGCCGATGGCCTCACGCTGACGGCCCTGGAGCGCCCGGCACGCGCTGCGCCGGCCCGCTACCGCGTCATCGTGATTCCCGGCTCGGGCTGCGCCGGCATGGCCCCGCTTGCCCCACGCTACTTTGCCGGCCTGCTGCACGCCGAGGTGCTGGTGCTGCACAAGCCCTGGGTCGATGCGTACGCCAGCACGCCGGCCGATCGGTGTTCTGCCGCCTTCGTGCAGGCCGATACCCTGGGTGCCTGGCGTGCCCATGCCATCGCCGCGCTGCGTGCAGACGCGCAGACCCGGGCGGGGGAGCCGCCCTTGCCGCAATGGTTGGTGGGCATTTCCGAAGGCGCAGAACTCTTGCCCGCGCTGGCGCCCGAAGTCCCGCATCTGGCCGGCCTGGTTTTGATCGGTTCCAGCGGCCTCGACCCCCGCGAAGTCTTGGCGCTTCAAGTGGAACGGCAAGGGGCCAGCGCTCAGCTGCAGGCGCTGGAGCAGGCCCAAGCCGGACGGCTGCCCGACACCGCCGTGCGCGAGGGCCGCAGCCTGCGCTATTGGCGCGAGCTCTGGCAATGGCCCCTGGCGCGACCCTTGCTCGACACGCCCTGGCCGCTGCTGCAGGTGTGGGGCGAGGCCGATGCCCTGGTGCCCCAAGAGGCGTACCAGGCCTTTGCCCGGCGCGCCCAGGAGCGGGCGGCGCTGTACTGCCCCCGCAGCCTGCCGGGTGCGGACCACGGTCTGCAAACCGCCACGCGGGATGGCGTACAACAAGTTTGGGCGTGGCTGGAGCAATGGGCGCGCCGGCCCGCCCTCGGCGTGTGCGCCCCGTTGCTGCGCTGAAAAGCTACGTGGTGTGGGCGGGGCGGCGCAGCAGCGACACCACCAGCGTGACCACCGTGATCGGGACCACGAAGCCCATCATGACCGCCGAGAACTGCACCAGGACCGCGTGTTGCTGTGCTGCCAGGACGACGTAGGCCATGTAGGCGACGTAGTAGCCCAGGAAAACCGCCCCTTCCCAGCGGGCAATCTCGCGGCCCGACAGAAAAATCGGCAGGCAGGCCAGGGCTACGGCCAGCATGATCCAGATGTCCAGCGCCAGCAGCGAGGGCGCGACCGTCAGCCCCGGGCTGCCCGGCAGCAGCCCCGCCAGCAGACCCGACAGGCCCAGGCAGCCCAGCAGATTGAAAGTGCAGCTCCCCACTACATTGCCCACGGCAATATCGCGCTCGCCCTTGAGGGCTGCCATGATGGATGTGGCCACTTCGGGCATGGAGGTGCCCGCTGCCACGATGGTCAGCCCGATCACCAGGTCACTCACCCCCAGCGATTGGGCAAAAAACACGGCAGCCGAGACCAGCCAGCCCGAGCCGAACACCAAAAGTGCCAGGCCTGCAGCGATCAGGGCCAGTTGCATCGGTAGCCGCGCGTCCCAGGCGCCGGGACGCGCTGGCTGGATTTCAGCGTCGAACTCGGCCTGGACTTCGCGGGACGCACGGCGCGACTGCACCACTAGAAACCCGGTATAGACCAGCAGCAGCCCGAACAGCAGGGCCCCGTCGACCAGGCCCAGCGTGCCGTCCAGCGCCAGCACCAGCACCAGCAGCGAAGCACCGATCATGATCGGCACCTCCTGGCGGATCAACTGCGCATGCACGACCAGCGGAGTGATCAATGCGCTCAGCCCCAGGATGAACAGCACGTTGAAGATATTGCTGCCCACCACATTGCCCATGGCCAACCCCGTCTGGCCATTGAGCACGGCTCCTGAAGACACCGCCATCTCGGGCGCGCTGGTACCAAAGGCGACGATGGTCAGCCCCACCACCAGCGGTGAAATACCGAACGAAAGCGCCAGGCGTGAGGCACCGCGCACCAGCAGTTCGGCACCCGCCACCAGTGCAGCAAGACCGGCGAGAAATGTCAGGAATTGGAGCACCAAGAATCCCCAGGAAAAATGGGATGGTAGTGTGCCTGTGGGCAGCCCGGTCGGTGAGGTGTGGGGATTTTTCGTGCCGCCTCAGCGCGGCCGTCTCATGCGAAAGAGCTGTTCTTTGCCAATCGAAAAGTAATCCGCGGGCCCACCGCCTCGCAGGATGGGCTGTGCTGCCGCGGTGTCGTACACGCCCCCAGGCAGCAAGGCCTCGTCGATGTGCACGGCCACCACTTCGCCCAACACCAACCAAGTGTCTACCGCCACGCCCAGCGCCGATTGCAACTGCACGATCTGGCTGACGCGGCACTCGAAATGCACCGGCGACAGTGCCACGCGCGGCGCGGCTACCAACCGCGAGGGCAGGCTATCGAGCCCTGCGAGGGCGAATTCGTCCACCTCGGGCGGCACAGAGGCGCTGCTCGCGTTCATTGCCTCGGCCAGCGGCCGGGTCGCCAGGTTCCAGACGAATTCGCCACTGGCGCGCACGTTGCGCAGCGTGTCTTTCGCCTCAATGCTGGCAAAACCAACGATGGGCGGTGTGTAGTTGAAGGCGTTGAAGAAGCTGTAGGGCGCGAGGTTGGCGGTGCCGTCGGGCGCGCAGCTCGAGATCCAGCCAATGGGCCGCGGCCCGACGATGGCGTTGAACGGGTCGTGCGGCAGGCCGTGGCCGAGGCGCGGTTCGTAGAAATGGGTATTGGGCGTCGTGGGGCTCACTGGGTAACCTCCGTGCTGCGGACCGCCGTGCGAGCTTGCCTGGGGCGGTCCTGCGCTGTGCTCATGCGCCGCCACGATAGCGGGTTGGCCCGTGGCGTGCTTGTCAAGAAGGCAAGGACGCTTCAGAAATAATAGCTGTCAACGCTTTCTGCATAAGCGCTAGAGGGCTAAAAAGCTTGAAATTCTATTCGTGCTCAGCGCAGTGCGAGCGGCGTGGCGCCATCGCCCAACTGGAAAACGCTCACTGCCGCAACGAGTTGGCGCGCATGCTGGTCCAGGCTGTCAGCGGCGGCAGACGACTCCTCCACCAGCGCTGCGTTCTGCTGCGTCACCTGATCGAGCTGATCGACAGCGGCGCTGACCTGCGTAATGCCCTGGGTCTGCTCAGCGCTGGCCTGGCTGATGCCAAGAATGAGTTCGTTCACCTTTTGCACCTGCACGACGATGTCGTGAATGGTCGCGCCAGCCTGCTGCACCAACTGGCCGCCGGCATCCACCTTGGTCACGCTGTCGGCAATCAAGGACTTGATCTAGCGTGCTGCTTCGGCGCTGCGCCCGGCGAGGCTGCGCACCTCGCTGGCCACCACCGCAAAACCGCGCCCTTGCTCCCCCGCGCGGGCGGCTTCGACGGCAGCGTTGAGCGCCAGGATATTGGTCTGGAAGGCAATGCCGTCGATCACGCCAATGATGTCGCCAATGCGGCGCGACGCCGTGTTGATGTCGGCCATGGTGGTGACCACCTCGCCCACCACCTGGCCACCGCGCGCGGCCACTTCGCTGGCTGCGCCAGCCAACTGCGCCGCCTCGCGTGCCATATCGGCATTGCTGCGCACGGCCCCGGAAAGCTCCTCCATTGAGGCGGCGGTCTGCTCCAGGTTGGCGGCCTGCTCTTCGGTGCGCTGCGAAAGATCGAGACTGCGGGCCGCCACTTCGCTTGCGCCGGTGGCAATGCTGTCGCTGCTTTTGCGCACCGAGCCGACAATGCCGCGCAGGCTCTCATTCATGGCACCAAGCGCCATCAGCATCTGGCCCATTTCGTCCTTGCCGGCAACGATTTTCTCCGCGCGCAGATCGCCTGCGGCAATGCGCTTGGCCATGACCAGCGCACGCTCGGCCGAGCGTGTGGTGCTGCGGCTGACGAGCAGCATGATCCAGAACGCAAACAGGGCCAGGGCACCTGCTGCTACGGTGGTGAGCACCAGCATGCGGCGCAGCTCGCTGGTGCGGCCGGCCACGTCGTCGGACATGACCTGCATGGCCTTGCGCAGCAGGTCGATCTGGGCATCTATCTGCGCCGTGATCTTGGGGATGTATTGCGCTGTCCGCATGTCTGGCGTCTGGGCCTCCACAACCTTCTGGGTGACCATCTGGAAAGCCTCGTCAGCGGCCTTCGTGGCGCTTGCCGCCGGGGCGGCAAGGACCTGTTGCGCATGCTTGCTATCGGCCATGGCCAGCGCCAGCGCACTCTGGGTATGGCGCGCATGAATCCGTGCGGCTTCGATCAGCGCTCCCACATGGGCCTGTTCGGCCGGGTTGCTCTGGCCACCATTGAGGACCGCCACGCCGGCAGCGCGCGCCTGACCCAGGGATTCGCTCAGGCGCGGGAGGTAGTCGAGTGCTGCGACGACCAGGTAATGGCCGCTGGCCTGCGGCAGCAGCGCCAGGCCTGATGCATCGACCAGGGCCTGGATGATTTCAATCTGCTCATCAATCAGCGCCGAATGGCGCCGAAAGCTTGCGGCAGTGTCAATGGCACCCTTGCCCACGTCTTGCGTTAGCTGCGACCAGTCGTCCTGCACCTTTTTGCCGCGTGTGGTGATGGCCGCATTGCCAAAGGTCTGCACCGCCGCAAGCTCGGCTTGCATGGCTTCCAGCGAGCGCGCCTGCAGGGCTTCGCGCGGCGCGCGGGCTTCTTCTTTGCCAGAGAGCAGATTGGCCGATTGGCCGCGGTGCTGCTGCATTAGTTGTATTTGCTGCGCCACCGTTACCGCTGGCGCAACGCCCGCAAGCGCGGCCGCTGAGCGGCTCAGAGACGCAAGACCGGTCGAGAGCACCAGCCCCATGGGTACGGCCAGCATCGCCAGCGTAAGCGCGCCCACCAGCAGAAATTTGTGCGATAGGCGCAGGTTGTCGATCAACTTTTGCATGGAACGTCCTGGGACAATCTGTTTCAAATTGTTAAGACGTGATTATTCCCCCAGCATCAGAATGGGTCGTGACCTAAGTCAAGACATCGGGCCTCTGCTCGGCAGGGCGCGGAGCTGGCCCGCCGTGTGCGGCTACTTGCTATCCCCAGGTTCCTCGTTCATCTTCTTGCGAATCACAATGCCGAAAGCGATGATGCCCACCAGCATCATGGCAATGCCCACGATGCTCATGAGTCCGTAGTCGGTGGAAAAAAGATCGGTCAGCGCTTTCATGGAATTCCCCTCTTAAAACACACAAAATATTTAGGGTTATTGTGCTTGTTCGGATATTTTAGGGTTTGACCCCGGTCAAGCTGCGAGGCGGCGGGCCGCCGTGCCCGCAAGGGCGCTTGCAGGCCGTCCAGCCACTGCGTCTCCCTGGCGCCGAAGGCGCTGGGGCTGTGCCTTCCTGTGCCTTCACTAGGTTGCCATACGCACTAACATGCTGGCCATGGACTCCATTGCACCCCGCGCCGGCGCCGCCGTCCCGCTGCGCCAGGACGCGCGCACCATCGGCCTGATCGGCCTGGCGCACGCCACATCGCATTTCTTCCACATGCTGCTGCCACCGCTGTTTCCGTGGCTGATCAGCGATTTCTCGCTCAATTATTCCGAGCTGGGGCTGCTGGTGTCGATCTTTTTCGTCATCTCCGCGCTCGGCCAGGCGTCGGCCGGGTTCCTGGTCGACAAGGTGGGCGCCCGCCCCGTGCTGTTTTTTGCAGTGGGCTGTTTTGCCGCCGCCGCCCTGGCTGCGGCGCTGGCGCCCGGCTATTTCGGCCTGGCCGTCGCGGCGGCGCTGGCGGGACTGGGGAACGCCTCGTTCCACCCGGTGGACTTCACCATCATGAACAAGCGTGTGTCGCCGGCGCGCCTGGGCCATGCTTTTTCGGTGCACGGCATTGCCGGCAACCTGGGCTGGGCCGCAGCGCCCGTGTTCATGGCCGGCATTGCCACCGCCACGGGCTCATGGCGCACGGCCTGTTTTGCCGCCTGTGGCGTGGCGCTGCTGGTGCTGGCCGTGCTCTGGTGGAACCGCGACGCCGTGGACGACAGCCAGGGCGAATGGGCGCATGCCGCGCCTTCCGCCGGGGCGCAGGCCCAAGCCGAGCACCCGATGGCGTTCCTGCGTCTGCCCTCGGTGTGGCTGTGCTTCTCGTTCTTCTTTTTCAGTACCTGTGCCCTTGCCGCCATGCAAAGCTTTGCCAGCCCGGCGCTGGGCAGCATGTACGGCCTGCCGCTGAATCTCACGGCCTTGGTCATCACGGGCTACATG
>JBATPF010000470.1:0-5600 GCA_049291355.1 Giesbergeria sp. | reverse complement strand
ATCCAGCGCGATTCGCGGGCGCCGGGCGCGCGCGGCAGCAGCACGGTAAGGGGGCCGCCTTTTTCTTCAGAGCGCTCCTGCAATTCCTCAAGGAACGCCTCGACGGAGGACACATCGGCAAAGCGGTACCAGCGCTCGGCGTTGGTGCGCAACTCGGCCGCCGTCTGCGGGCCGCGCAGTATCAAAAGGCCCAGCAGCACGGCGGACTGCTCGGGCACGCCGATGCCGCGCTGAAAGTTGTGCTCATAGCGCGTGGTGCGGCTGCCACTGCCCTCGAAGACGAGGCCGGCGCTGCGCAGCTGCTCCAGCGCCGCCAGCACCTCGGCATCGCTCAGTTGCATCACCGGCTCGCGCGTGGTCTTCTGGTTGCAGCCCGCGACCAGGCTGGTGAGCGAGAGCGGGTAGCTGTCGGGCACGGTGCGGGCTTTTTCCATCAGGGTGGCAAGTACGCGGGCCTCGATGTCGGTCAGTGGCTGGGTCTGGGCGTCAAAAGGCATGGCGGGATAATCTGGGAGATGAAGAACATCGTGATTCTGATCTCTGGCGGCGGCTCCAACATGGCGGCCATCGTGCGCGCTGCCGAGCGGGAAGACTGGGAGCGCAGGCTGGGCGTGCGCGTCGCAGCGGTGCTGAGCAACCGGGCGGACGCGGGCGGCCTGGCCTTTGCGCAGGCGCGCGGCATTGCGACGCGGGTGCTGGACCACAAAGACTTTGATTCGCGGGAAGATTTTGATGCGGAGCTGGCGCGCCGCATCGATGCCTATGCGCCTGACTTGGTGGTGCTCGCCGGTTTCATGCGCATCTTGGGCCCCGGTTTCGTGGACCACTACCTTGGGCGTTTGCTCAACATCCACCCTTCGCTGCTGCCCGCCTTTCCCGGCCTGCACACGCACGAGCGCGCGCTGGCGGCGGGCTGCAAGTTTGCGGGCGCCACGGT
This sequence comes from Giesbergeria sp., assembly GCA_049291355.1. Lineage (GTDB taxonomy): Bacteria > Pseudomonadota > Gammaproteobacteria > Burkholderiales > Burkholderiaceae_C > Simplicispira. The sequence goes on along the minus strand of JBATPF010000470.1, from coordinate 4,663 downwards.
GCACCAGGTGACCAGTGAACTCGATCTGGGTCCCATTCTGGAGCAGGCGGTGGTGCCGGTGCTCGCAGGGGACACGGCGCAGGCGCTGGCTGCACGGGTGCTGACGCAGGAGCACCTGATCTACCCGCGTGCGGTGCAGCGTTTTTTTGGCAAGCACATGTGAATGGGACAATCGCCGCATGCATCCCAACGCCCTTATCGACGCCTGCGCGCAGCTTGTGCGCCTCGCACTCACTTTTGAGCACCCCGCTGACGCGGTGGTCTCCCGCTTTTTTCGCGACAACCGGGGACTCGGCCAGCGCGAACGTGCGGCTTTGGCCGAAACGGTCTACACCGTGCTTCGCAAGAAGTTGTTGTTTGACCACATGGCGCCGTCGGGTTCAGGCCCGCGCGAGCGGCGCATGGCGATTCTGGGCTTTGCCCATTGGCAGGACGAAGAAGCGCGGCGCAGCAACCCGCAGGCCAAGCATGGTGCGCGCGACTTTCTGCGCGCTGCGCTCAGCGATCGGGAACAGCAATGGCTGGAACAGTGCGACGCCGTGCAACAGAGCGATTTGCTGGAACGCCACCGCCACAACCTGCCCGAGTGGTTGGTGGCGCCGCTCAAGGAGCAGCTGGGCGACGCGTTCTGGCCCGAGGTGATGGCCATGTCGCAGGGCGCGCCGCTGGATCTGCGTGTCAATGCTTTAAAGGAAAAACGGCCCCAGGTGCAGGCTGAGCTTGCGCAAGCAGCTATCCAATCTGAAGTGACGCCGTACTCACCCTGGGGCCTGCGCGTGGTGGGTAAGCCCCAGCTTTCGAAGCTGCCCGCCTTTGTGCGGGGTGCCATTGAGGTGCAGGACGAAGGCTCGCAGCTCCTGGCCTTGCTGGTGGACGCCAAGCGCGGCGAGATGGTGGTGGACTTTTGCGCCGGCGCGGGGGGCAAGACGCTGGCATTGGGCGCCAGCATGCGCAGCACCGGGCGGCTGTATGCGTTTGACGTCTCCGCCCACCGGCTCGACGCGCTCAAGCCGCGCCTGGCGCGCAGCGGCCTCTCGAACGTGCACCCTGCGGCCATTGCGCACGAGCGCGACGAGCGCATCAAGCGCCTGGCCGGCAAGATCGACCGCGTGCTGGTGGACGCGCCCTGCTCGGGCCTGGGTACCTTGCGCCGCAACCCCGATTTGAAGTGGCGCCAGAGCCCCGAGGCGCTCGGCGAGCTGACGGCCAAGCAGGCTGCGATCCTGGAAAGTAGTGCGCGCTTACTTAAACCGGGAGGGCGCCTCGTCTACGCCACCTGCAGCGTGTTGCCGCAGGAGAACGAGGCGATCGCGGAAGCCTTCTCGAAGGCCCACCCGGAGTTTGTGCCTTTGGAAGCGGGCGAGGTGCTGGCGCAGCTCAAGGTGCCGGATGCCGCGTCCTTGTGCAGCGGTGGGGAGGCCGGCACGCGCTACCTGCGCCTGTGGCCGCACCGGCACCAGACCGATGGATTCTTTGCCGCGGTGTGGGAGCGCAAGTAGGCGTTTCTAAAGACAAAAAACCGCCGGGCTCGCGCCGGGCGGTTTTTTTATTTGGAATGGGCCGAATTACTTCAGCTTCATTTCCTTGTACTCGACGTGCTTGCGAGCCTTGGGATCAAATTTCATGATCAGCAGCTTCTCGGGCATCGTCTTCTTGTTCTTGGTGGTGGTGTAGAAGTGGCCAGTACCCGCAGTGGATTCCAGCTTGATCTTGTCGCGTCCGCCTTTGCTTGCCATGGTGGTTCTCCTTAAGCCTGGCCACGTGCGCGCAGGTCTGCGAGCACCGAATCAATACCGTTCTTGTCGATCAGACGAAGCCCCGCGTTGGAAATGCGCAGGCGCACCCAGCGGTTTTCAGTCTCGACCCAGAAACGGCGGTATTGCAGGTTTGGCAGAAACCGGCGCTTGGTTCTGTTGTTGGCGTGGGAAACGTTGTTCCCCACCATGGGCTTCTTGCCCGTGACTTCGCAGACGCGTGCCATGTGGACACTCCGATACTGTTCAACGGCCGTTTGCGGGCGCTACCGGGGCATTCCGGTAGCCTGCAACGCGGCCTCACCTCGCCAGAAAGGGTGGCGGTAACCCGATTTGTCTGTGGTCTGAACGACCGAGACCCCCGCACGGAACGGGGCGTCCATTGGACAAAGCCGCAGATTATAGCCCGGTTCAGGCCGACTACTGCTGCTCCAGGTAGCGCTGGGCGTCGAGCGCCGCCATGCAGCCCGTGCCGGCGCTGGTGATGGCCTGGCGATAGACATGGTCCTGCACGTCGCCCGCCGCAAACACGCCGGGCACCGAAGTCTGCGTGGCAAAGCTCTGCATACCGCCCTGGGTGACGATGTAGCCGTTCTCCATCTTCAACTGGCCCTGGAAGATGTCGGTGTTGGGCGCGTGGCCAATGGCAATGAAGCAGCCCTGCAGCGTGAGGTTTTCGGTGTGGCCGTCCTGCGTGCTCTTGATGCGCACGCCGGTCACGCCGGTGATGTCGCCCAGCACTTCATCGAGTGTGAAGAAGGTCTTGAGCACGATCTTGCCGGCGGCCACTTTCTCCATCATCTTGTCTATCAGAATCGGTTCGGCCTTGAACTTGTCGCGCCGGTGGACGAGCGTGACCTTGCTGGCGATATTTGAGAGGTACAAAGCCTCTTCCACAGCGGTATTTCCGCCGCCGATCACGCAGACCTCCTGCTCGCGGTAGAAAAAACCGTCGCAGGTGGCGCAGCCCGACACGCCCTTGCCCATAAAGGCCTCTTCGGTCGGCAGGCCCAGGTATTTGGCTGAGGCGCCGGTGGCAATGATGAGCGCATCGCAGGTGTAGCTGCCGGTATCGCCCGAGAGGCTGAAAGGACGCTGGCTCAGGTCCACCTTGGTGATGTGGTCAAAAATGATTTGCGTCTTGAAGCGCTCGGCGTGTTCCAGAAAGCGCTGCATCAGTTCCGGCCCCTGCACGCCCATTACGTCGGCCGGCCAATTGTCGACTTCGGTGGTGGTGGTGAGCTGGCCGCCTTGCGCCATGCCGGTGATCAGCACGGGCTTGAGGTTGGCACGGGCGGCATAGATGGCGGCGGTATAGCCCGCGGGGCCGGAGCCGAGGATGAGAACTTGGGCGTGCTGAGGAGTGGGCATGGTAAAAGATCAGGTTGGTTCGCCCCACGCACCCGCCAAAGCAGGCGCCGGGGCGCGACAAGGCAAGCCCCAAGTATCGGACAAACGGCGCAAGCCGCAGCCGGGGCTGGCCGACTCTGTGAGCTTACTCAAGGATGTATCTGCATGGCCATCGTGACCAATCTTGATTTGCTGCGGCGCGTACCGCTGTTTTCGCTGCTCACGGCGCACCAGGCCGAAGCTTTGGGTAGCGCAGTGAGCAAACGGCGATTCAAGCGCGGTGAGGCGCTGGTGGTGCAGGGGCAGAAGTCCGACGCTCTGTATCTGCTGCTGACCGGGCGGGCCCGTGTCAGCGCCGCCGACGCGCGCGGGCGCGAAGTCATTTTGGCCACCCTGATGCCGGGCGACTATCTCGGCGAGATGAGCATCATCGACAACGAACCGCATTCGGCCTCGGTGCATGCCCTGGTGCAGACCGACGTGCTTGCATTGGGCCGCGCCGAATTGACGCGCTGTCTGGCGGAAAACGTCAGCATGTCGCTGGTGGTGATGCGCGGCCTGGTCAAGCGCCTGCGCCACGCCGATCGCAAGATCGAGTCGCTGGCCTTGCTTGATGTGTACGGGCGCGTGGCCCATGCCTTGCTCGATCTGGCCGAACCGGACGGGGAGGGCGGCTCGCGCATTCTCGAGAAAGTGTCGCGCCAGGAGATGGCCAAGACCATTGGCGCCTCCCGAGAGATGGTCAGCCGCGTGATGAAAGACCTGGAAGTGCGGGGGTTTATTGAAACCCTGCCCAACGGCGCCACGCTGCTGAAAAGTCGGCTCCAAACCCTGGGCTGAAATGGAGGCTGCGGTAAGCTTCAGCGCTTCGCTTATGACCTACTCGCTCAACACTTTGAACGCCTCTTCCGCCGGCAAGTCCGGCCCGCGCAGCCCCGGCGCACGCTTCGGTCACGAAATCACCCTGATGGCTGGGTTTGTGGTCTTGGTGGTGTGGATGTTGGCATTGTGGAGCTACGCGCCGCAGGACCCGGCCTGGTCCACCTCCGGCGCTGCTGCCAGAGCGGCGGTGCACAACCGCATTGGGCTTGCGGGCGCCTGGCTGGCCGATGTGAGCTATTTCGCCTTTGGTTTTTCCGTCTGGTGGTGCCTGGCGGCTGGTGTGCGCGCCTGGGTTTCGTCGCTCGCTCGCCTGCTGCGTGGCGGCGCTCCTGCCGAAGGCGCGCCTGCGCGGCGTCCGACCCTTGAGCGCGCTGTTTTTTGGGGTGGCCTGGCCTTGTTGATGGCGGCCAGCTGCATGCTGGAATGGACGCGTTTGTACCGTTTGGAGGCGCTCCTGCCCGGCGATGCGGGCGGTGTGGTGGGCCATGTGATGGGGCCACTGGCCATGCGCTGGCTGGGTTTCACGGGGTCGGGCCTCTTGGGGATTGTGCTGGTGGTGCTGGGCGCAGCATGGGTGCTGCGCTTTTCCTGGGGCCCTTTGGCGGAAGGGCTGGGCGCGCGCATCGACGCCTTGCTGCAGTCGCGGCGCGCCCGGCGCGAGGTGGCGATTGACCTGG
>JBATPF010000469.1:0-8061 GCA_049291355.1 Giesbergeria sp. | reverse complement strand
GCTGTGTGGCGTGCGCCAGCGGCAGGCGGTACAGCGCCACCACCACCGCCAGCGCGACCGGCACGATGGCCGTGCCGCCGCCAGCGCGCATGGCCCAAGTCAGCAGCGCGCGGTGCTCCACCGAGCTGATGTCGTGGGCCAGGTAGGCCCAGGGTGTGACAAACACGCCGGCCAGCGCAAGGGCGAACATGAAGAGCGTCACGCGCGGGCTCAGCCGCAGTCGCGCACCGCAGGCGTTCGCCAGCCACAGCCAGCCCACCAGCATCAGCAACGTCCAGGTGAACTGCAAGGCGTGACCGCCTCCCCAGAAAAGTATTTCGTAATACGCCTTGCCGGTCAGCGACAACGACAGTTGCACGAACGACCAGGCAAATGCCAGCCATGCCACCACCGTGGCCACGGCGGCGGCGTTCAGTCCGAAGCCCAGCGCACCGCGCCCGCCAAACGCCATGCCGAGTCGGGGTGCCACCAGCAGGCTGCGCAGCGCGAGCATCCCCACGCCCAGGCCGAAGGCCACCAAGCCGCCAAGGAACAGCGGCGAACTCAGCACCGGAATGTAGTTGGCCATGATGGGCTCGCCGGCACCCACGAAGGGTGCAACGGCCATCGCCAGGGTGCCCGCAGCGCAGGTCCACAGCGCGGCCCACGCCCAACGCATCGCTCGGCCACTGCCGTGCACGCTCCAGAGCAGGCCCGCCATGGCCATGAACCAGACCAGCACCGACAGATCCACGTGCAACACCAGCGACGTGTGGAAGAAGTCTGCCGCCGGCAGCAGGCGGTTCACACCCGGGGTGCGCGAGAGTACAAGCAAGATGGAAAACAGGCCCGAGCCCACCAGGGCCAACAGCCCCAGCCAGAGCCAGCCGCGAGCCAGGGCGCGGCGCGCGTCTTGCGGCACTGCCAGCGAATAATCGGCAGCTGCTTGCGCGGGCAGCGGACGATTCGCTGGCAGGCTTGCGGACGGAAGCGACGAAGGAGCGATGGCGCTCATAACAAGACGATTTCTCCGCGCTCGGAATCAAAGTCAATCACCAGCACCTGGGCCGGCACCAGGTCGACCGTCGCATCGTGCTGGTAGGTAAACCCGCTGGTGGCCGTGGTATCGCGCATGCGCACCGCAATCCGGTGCTTGCCGGCCGGCAATTCCAGGCGCTTGTAGACCGTGGAGGCGCCGTCGCGCGAGAGTCCCGACGGCGCGGCCGTGTAGCGATACGCCAGTGTTCCATCGATATCAAGTTCTATCGTGACTGGAGCGCGCTCGCGCTCGCACTTGAGCGGTGCGCGCATGTTGGGGGCCAGTTTGGCCAGTTCTTCGGCGGTGTAAGGCCGGCATTCGGCGACGCGCTGGCCGTGGTGCACGAAGCTCAGCTTGATGAGTGCCTCGTCCGGCGCCAGCGGCGCATACACCGGCCATTGCGAAAAAATAGCCACAAAGGCAGCAAAGATGCCATACAGCAGCGCCTGCCCCGCCCAATTCAAAACACGCTTCATGCAGTGGACTCCGGATATTCAAAAGATTCTGCCGTACGCGAGCGCAGGGCCTGGAGGGCAGCAGCCAAAACCGCTTCGTCGCCGCGGTCGGCCGCGACCAGCGACCAGCCGTTTGCTGACACGCTGGCGCGCAAACGCGGCTCGCGCAGGCCCTGCAGGCGCTCACGCGTCCAGCGTTCGCCCAGGCGGAAAGCACAGCCCCCCTCGCGACAGGTTGCAACCAGCACGCCATCGGCACCGGCGCGCAGCGCGTATTCGATAAAAGAGGGTGGCAGCAGCCCGGTGCACACCAGGGGCAAAGCAAGCACCTCGTCTGCGGCCAGCTGGCCCAGGTTCGCGCCTTCGGCACAGCCGAACACCACGTAGCGTCGGGGTCCGGGCAGCGCGGCCAAGCCGCTTTGCATCTGTCGGCGCAGGGCATCGATAGGCCACTGGGGCATGTCGATCCCGGTATGGAGCACCTCGGCACTGCGAAACGGCGTGGACGAGGGGCAGGAGCCCACGCAGATGCCGCAGCTCGCGCACAAGTCGCTGCGCACCTGCGCCAGCTCCATGCCGATGCGACCGCTGGGGTGCGGCACCATGGTGATGGCGGCATAGGGGCAATCTTCCACGCAGCGGCGGCAGCCGCTGCAATGATCCGGGTCCACCTCAGCCACAAACTGTGTGAGCGCGGCCGGCCGCCAGTGCGTGTGCGAGGTGGCAGGCAGCGCAGCTCCAAGTTCAGCCGCGTCGCCCGCAGCAGCGCGCAGCGTTACTGGCTGCGCGCGAGCGCGCGCGCGCCGCACGCCCAGCCAAGGCAGGGCCAGCAACAGCCCGATGGAAAACACCAGCATGCCCCACACCATCGCAGCCGAAGTGGCCGCTGTCAGCGGATGAATGAACAGAAGCAACCAGTCGTAGTTCAGCGCTGCGGGAACGGTGGCGAGATTGGCCGGGCCCTGGCTGCGCACCGGCCAAATCGCGGCGAGGATCAGCAAAGTCAGGCCGGTGCCGATGGCCAGCGCACGCGTTGGAAACACCTGGGCGCGGCTCAGGCGCTGCACATGAAACCACAGACCAAACACCAGCATGAGCGGTACGCCCAGGTGCACAAACACGAACAGGGAAAACAGGCGATCGTTCAATTGCGTGCCGCTCAGGAAATTGCGGGCCAGAGGCGAGGCCAGGCCGGGCAGCGCATCGAGCCATTCGGCGGTCGCCGTGGCAGAAAACTGCCCGAGCCGATCCCAGTTGAGCCAAAAGCCACCAATGGCACTGACAAACAGCAGCAGCAGCAAGGGCACGCCGGTCAGCCACGAGGCCGCGCGAAAGCTGCGAAAGCGCCCCAGCATCCATTCGCGCACGACGTGGGCGAGCACCACCAACACCATGGCGTCTGCGGCATAGCGGTGCAATCCACGCAGCAAACTTCCCCAGCGCCGCGGCTCGCGCGTCAATGCCTCAATGGATTGATAGGCGCCGCTGGCCGAGGTGTCTAGCACTGCGTAGAGCACCGCGCCACTGCCCACCAGCAGCCACAAAAGCAGAAAACCCAATGCACCCAGCTGCTTGAGTGGATTGCCGCTGGCTCCACCCAGCGCGTCGAAGCCATGTTCGAGCGCACGCCACAGGCGCGCGCCAATGTGCGGCGGGGCAGATGCGGAGGACTGGTGGGTCAAGACAACCACGGGCGCCAGACCTTAGCGGCCACGCGGATACTGACGCTGGCGTGCGCGCGGCCGCGTCGCGCGCCACTCTCGGAAAAAGAACACCATCATCACCACAAAAAAGGTCAGTCCACCGGCAATCTGTATCGGCAGGGTGTAGTCGACACGGTAGTTGCCGGTTTTCGCGTCGTACACCGTGCATACCAAGCGAACACGCTCGAACAGGCCTTCCAGCACCCGTTCCTGGGCCACTGGCGAACCCGCCAGCAACAAGCGCAGCGGTTCGCCCAGATCGGCGGCATTGAGTTGTTCGCCATAAATCTGGCGCACGATTCGGCCCTGCGAATTCACCAGGCTCAGTTGCAGTACGTGGTCAAAACCCGCCGGCGTAGGCTCGTACAGAAAACCGAAATCGCGCGTCAAGTCGGGCACATCGGCCCCCCGTGGGCTGAGAAATTCCCAGTTGTCGGAATTGATATGGAATTGCGCGGCAAACGCCTTGAGCGCGCCGGGGGAGTCCTCGGGCTGGTTGAAGCCAATGCTCACTACGTTGAACTGTCCTGGCCCGACGCTTTTTTGCAGCGCCTCCACCGCTTGCTGCAGCGCACGCGTGGTGCCGGGGCAGATCTGGAAGCAGCCGGTATAGATAAAGCTAACCAACAACGGCTTGCCACGGTAGCTCGACAGGGCTACCGTGCGGCCCGACCGGTCACGAAACAGGTGCTCGCCCAGTGCCCGGCCCACTGCATCCTGGCTGGCACGCAAGGCGACTTTCGTATCCAGTACGGGTCCGCCTTGGGCCTCGGTGGTATCGCTCGCGACGGCAGGCAGGGAGCCCAGCCCCATCGCCCACGCCAACAGCAGCGCAGCAAAAGGGCGAACGAAAGACATGGGCAAGCTCGCTTAGCGGACCAGGCCGTCCACGCAAGCCGCCACCAGCAAGGTGCTCAGTTGTACCAGCGAAGCAAAGAAGGCCGACATGGCGTGCGCACGGGTCACTTCGCGCGACAGCACCCAGGCCTTGTGCACGAAATGCAAGCCACCACCGAGTGCGCCGATGAGATACACCGGGCCCGCGCCCCAGAATGCCGGCAACAACGAAGCCACCAGCAACGCGACGGTACTGCCAAAAACGATGCGCGCGGCACGTTCGTTGCCCACCACCACCGGCAGCATGGGTACGCCCGCCTGCGCATAGTCGGCGCGGTTGGCAATCGCCAAAGCCCAGAAGTGCGGCGGCGTCCACAGGAAAAGCACCAAGGCCAGCAGCAAAGGCAGCGGTCCAAGCGCCGGATCGACAGCGGCCGCGCCTGCGAGCACGGCGAAGCTGCCGGCCAGACCGCCGATGACGATATTCATCGGACTGCGGCGCTTGAGCCATACGGTGTACACAAAGGCGTAGAAGAACGCACCCAGGAACACGTATACCGCTGCCGCACCGTTGAGCACCAGCCAGGCCGCCGCGACGGCACCCGCGAGCATCGCGCCCATCAACACCAGCCACGCGGGGTGGTGCGGCAATGCGCCGGTGACAAAGGCGCGCCGCCGCGTGCGCGCCATCAGCTGGTCGCTCTGGTGCTCGACATACTGGTTGAAGGCACCCGCGCTGGCCGAAGCGACCAGCACCGACAGCGCCAACACCAGCACCTCAATCCAGCTGGGCGCTGGCCCAGGCGTCACCACCATGCCCACCAATGCAGTGACCATGATGAGCGAGCCGATGCGCAGCTTGAACAGCGAGACGACGTCCCGCGTCCGTTGCGCGGCCCGGCTTCGGATCGGTTCGAGTGTGTCGGTAGTCATGATGCTGTCTCTCGATCAGGACATGCCCCACAGCTGTGCCAGGTACTTCCAGTTGATGAAGTAGTACAGGATGAAGGCCAGCAGGAATACCATGGCCAGCACAAACGTGCCCGGCGCCGCAAACCCGGCCGAACCGTAAGCTTGAGCTGCCGCCGAAGGTGCGGTTGGCGGGATGGGTGTAAAGCGCGGGCTGGAGGCGCCAGCGTCGAGCTTCTTGCCCCACAGGATCGATCCGACAGTGAGGTAGATGTACAGCGCACCTCCGGTGATGGCCGCGATACCGCCGATGCCCACCAATCCCATCATCAGATAGGCGGCTCCAGGCCATTCGTATGCCAGTGCGGCGCCGCCGAAGGCCATGTCCCAATGCCGGCGTGAGACGCCCAGCGTGCCGGCCCCCATCATCACCAGACAGAAGAAGTACATCGAGAAGCCGAACAGGTAAGGCTGGATTTTGGCCAGGCCCGGGGAGATGACTTCGCGCTTGAACAGCACGGGAATCAGGAAGTAGGTGAACGCCATGAACGTCAGCGTTGTACCGACCACCACCGTGGCATGGAAGTGCCCTGGCACATAGATCGTGTTGTGGATGATCAGGTTGAGCTGCTCTGTGCCCATCATCACGCCCGAAATACCGCCGAGGAAGCCAAAACCAATGAGGGAGATGAACATGCCAGAGAACGTTGGGTTGCCCCAGGGCGCTTTGCGCAGCCACTCGAAGAGGCCCTTGTTGTAGCCTTTGGCGCGCTGCGCGACTTCGATTGCGCCCGGGATCGTCAGGCCGTGGATCATTGACGCCAGCACCGCGAAATACATGAAGTAGCTGGTGTTGACGACTTTCCACTCGGTGCTCACGCCAGGGTCGGCCAGCAGGTGGTGGGCGCTGGCAAGCTGCAGGAAGAAGATGTAGAGCAAGAAGGCGCCGCGGCTGACGCGCTCGGACATCGGCTTGGCACCGAACACGATGGCTGCCACTGCGTACCAGATCGAAATGTGCGCGGCCACGTTAATTTGCTGCGACGAGTGCCCGAACGCCCACCAGATGGTGCGGTAAATCAGCGGGTCAACCTCTTTGATCCATCCGATGGCCAAAAAGAAGGTAGGGATCAGGATGATGGCGCCCGAGACGATAGTGAACACCGCAATGATGGCCGCGACGATGGCGCCAAAGGTCACGAGTGGCACCGAACCCTGGTAGGTCTTGTCGCGCTTGGCCACCACCAGGGTGCCGAAAAACACGAAGCAGGCGATGAGCGCGCCGACGGCAAACAGGATCAGCCCCAGGTAAAACCAGGGCGTGGCCATCATCGGCACGTAGGAGGTCATCATCACGCTGGAGCCGCCTCGGAACACGTCGATGTTGTTCATGACGGCGCCGATCAGCATCAGCGCGTAGGCCGCCCAGGCGATTTTGGGCGTGGCGAGTCGACAGCGCAGCAGCGTGGACGAGCAGAAGTACAGCACCGCGACTTCAAAGAAGATCATCCAGAAGATGAGCATGTCGATGCCGTGGGCGGTGAGCACCATGTAGAAGGTGTCGGCGGCCAGCCAGTGGACGGCGGGCCAGCGGGTCAGCACCACGCCAATGGCGAGAATGCCGCCAACCAGTAACGCGACGACGGCAGTTACCGCGTTGAAGATCATCAGGCGTTCGGCGCTGCGCTCGAACTGCAGGCCCGAACGCGGGCAGGTACGGTAGGTGGTGGCGTTGCCTGAGGCAAGCGCGGCAGAAGTTGCGGCCATGGGTGTGTGCTCCTGCTATTTGACGTAGAGGCGCCCCACCATCGTGTGGTGGTTGATGCCGCAAAACTCATTGCACACAATCGAGAACTGGCCCGACTGATTGGGCGTGACCTTGATCACGTGCTCATACCCAGGCACCACCTGGATGTTGATGTTGGCGGGCTGCAGGGAGAAGCCGTGGTTGTAGTCCATCGAGGTCATGTGCAACTTGTAGGTTTTGTCTTTTTCCAGCTCCAGAATGGGCCACCAGGCCCAGAGGCGGGCAACGATGTAAATATCGCTTCCCTCAGGCGGGTGCACCACCGGAATGTTCTGGTCGGTTTCGGTGCGCACGGTGTATTTGTCCACCATGGCCTGGGCCTTGGCAGAAAACTTTTCGGGCGTGGTCTTGTAGGTTTCCGTGGAGAGGTTTTGCTTGCCGTAGATGTGCCAGCCAACCATCATGAAGAACATCACCATGCACCAGGCAAAGGCAATGGCGATCCAGACGCCTTCGACGCGGTCGAGAGGGTGTTTCCACCAAAGGCGCTCTGCGGGGGGAAGGATTGCGCTCATGTGCGGTGCTCCTTCACTTGGCCATTGGAATGGTCAAGATATCGATCACTCCCCAGAGGGAGTAAACGATCATCGGGACCATCACCCCGATAAACAGCAGCAGGAATGGGTTGTCCAACAGCTGCTGAATCATCGGAACCTTCTCGTTCTCGTCGTCATGGTGTTCCATGGGTGTATCTCCTCGGTTACCTAAAGATGCAAACGATTTTCGGGTTTGACTCCATCGTAAACTTGATCTACGACAAGCTGTACCGCCTCCAACGCTAGGGGAAACCATTAGCGTTGCGCCTTTTCCACTCTCTCGGTCAGCAGAATGGCCGCTTTTCTCCAAGAGCGCAAGATGCATTCCCCTATCGCGTCGACGACTTCAGCCAAGTGCCTCAGCCTGCTTCGCCGCGGCGCCTGGCTGTGTGCGGCGCTGGTGCTGGTGGTGATCAGCCTGAGCGCGTTTCTGCGCCAGTCGAACGCGGGATTGGGTTGTACGCCCTGGCCAGCCTGCCATGGACGCGCGGCTCTCGGCGAATCACCGCCAGAGGCCGCCGGCCCAGCCCAGCGCGGGGCACGCGCCGTGCACCGGGTGACCGCTTCGTCCTTGCTGGTGTTGCTGCTGGGCATGGCGGCGCTGGCGTGGATTCCCCGACCCCGTGCGGACAGCGAAGGGCGCCAGATCCTGCTGGCCCTGGGCCTGGTGCTGTTCCTCGCAGTGCTGGGGCCGTTCACTTCCGGTTCGCGCGTGCCGGCGGTCACGTTGGGAAATCTGCTGGGCGGCCTGGTGTTGTTCGCCATTTGTGTGCGCCTGGCGCTGCGCCCTTCACCG
>JBATPF010000468.1:0-20344 GCA_049291355.1 Giesbergeria sp. | reverse complement strand
GTTCGGGGCCGTAGGCATCCAGCACCAGGCGTTCCATGGCCTGCAGTGCCTGCCGCAGGCTGCTCGCCTGTGCCGGAATATCGGCCACCTCCATCACTTCGAGCAGGGTGCCCACACGCAGCGCGCGGCTGGCCAGCCGGTCCACCCAGGCCAGGCGGCTCAGGTCCATGCGGCAGGCGAATTGCTCCAGCGCGGTGGCGGGCAGGTGGTGGGCCTCGTCGAGCACCAGCAGGCAGTTGTCCAGCTCGGGCAGCACCCGCGCACCGAGTGAAGCCAGCAGCAAATCATGGTTCACCACGATCACCTGCGCGCCCACCAGCGCCTTGCGCGCCTCGAAATAGCTGCACTCGTTGAACACCGGGCAGTGCTTGCCGGTGCACGAACTTGCCTCGGCCGCCACCGGGCGCCACAGCGCGGCGTCGGGCTGCTCGTGCAGGCTGTCGCGGTCGCCGTCCCAGGCGCTGCTGGCCAGCGCATCGGCCATGCCTTTGTAGAGCCGGATGCGGGCCTCGCCCACTTCGCTGGAGGCCGGCAGTTCGTCGTCGGGAAACAGGTCGTCGTCGCCCTCGTCCGCCCCGCCCTGGCCCGCCAGGCGTTCCAGCTTGAGCTTGCACACATAGCGCCCGCGCCCCTTGGCGAGCGCAAAGCGAAACGGCTCGGCCATCTGCGCAGCCAGCAGCGGCAAATCCTTGTGCACCAACTGCTCTTGCAGCGCCACGGTCGCCGTCGAGATGACCACCCGCGTGCCGCGCGCCAGCGCGATGGCAATGGCTGGCGCGCAATAAGCAAGCGACTTGCCCACCCCGGTGCCGGCCTGGATGACGGCAATGGCGCGCTGCGGCTCGGCACCGTCTTCCACCTTGCCCAACTGCGCTTTGGCAAAAGTGTGGGCAACGCACTCGGCCATGCCACGCTGCCCGCTGCGCGCGCGCAGGCCGTTGCCTGCCTGCACCATGGCATCGAAGGCTTGCAAGGCTTTGGCCGACCATTCTTCAGTAGACATGGGGCGCGAGTGTGGCACGTTCGCAGCCGCTCGCTGGATGAAAAGCCAGTGCGGATGGGCTGGAAATGCTCCCAGCCCCTCGCGCTGCCCGCCTACACAGGCCCGCTTGGGCGACTTCTACGATGGAACGCTGCGTCACCCCGTCCTCCAGGAGCCTGCATGACCGACATCGACACCCCCACCCACGAACTGCCCAAAGAGCACCCCCAGCCCAGCGTGAACACCACGGTGCCGGTAGAGAAGGCGCAGCGCCGCCCAGAGCAAGAGGGCAACGCCGCCGACCCGGCGTCGCCCCAACTGCCGCATGAGCGCGACCAATCGGTTGGCATGACCGACGGCAACCCCAGCGCCAAAGTGCAGCAGGCCTACCGCGATGTGAAGCGCGGCCTGGTGGATACCGATGCGGGGCGGGAAGCCCACAACGTGGGTAAACCGGTTGTGCCGCCCGAGCCGCCACTTCCTGGTACACCGGGGCCGGTGGAGCCGGATCACAAGTAGGGAACGCTATAAAAATAAGAGCAGCTAGCGCTTTATGGCTATGCGCAGAAGCCGAATTTCATTCAGATTTTTGAGGTCTGCTGAGCATCCGGCAATGCGCAAGGCATGGCGTGTAACGGTTGGCTTGGCTACGGCTTCCATCAAAAACCGCTGAAGGGTAAGCTGCTCCCAATAGAACCCTGGAGGGAGGCTTGGCGTGTCAGAACCCCTGGCCCCATTTGGGCGGCCATTTGGCGCGCTCGGAATAAGTGTCGCGCTGGTATTTCAACGCTATTTTCGGTATACAGAGACCCCTGCAGCGCCCATGGGGGGCGAGGTCGGCGTGCCCGAAAGATCCAATTCCGCCCAGGTTTTTGACGATGATTGGAGCACAGCATGAAAATACTGCCGACCGAATTCGATGGCCAATCCATACGCCGCGTGTACGACGAGGCCACGGAAATCTGGTGGTTTTCTGTGGTCGACGTGGTGCAGGTGCTGACTCAACAGGCCGACTACCAGACAGCGCGCAAATACTGGAACCAGCTCAGGGGGCGGCTTGCCAAAGAGGGCAGTGAGTCGGTGACAGCTTGTCACCGACTGAAATTGCCTGCTACAGACGGCAAAAACTACCTCACTGACGTCGCCACCGCTGAAACCCTGCTGCGCTTGGTCCAATCCGTCCCCAGCCCCAAAGCCGAGCCCATCAAGCTTTGGCTCGCCAAGGTGGGCTACGAGCGCATGCAGGAGATGGCCGACCCCGCCCTGTCGCTTGACCGCGCCCGCCAGACCTGGCAGCAGCACGGCCGCAGCGACAAGTGGATCCAGCAGCGCATGACGGGCCAGGAAACCCGCAACAAGCTCACCGACTACTGGAGCGAGCACGACATCAAGCCGGGCAGCGAATTTGCCATCCTCACCAACATCATTCACCAGGAATGGGCGGGTGTGAGCGTGGCGCAGCACAAGGAAATGAAAGGTCTGAAAAGCCACAACCTGCGCGACCACATGAGCGAGGCAGAGTTAATTTTTACCGCCCTGGCCGAGCTTTCCACCCGCCAGATTGCCGAGAGTGCAGCGGCCACCGGCATGGCGCAGAACAAGTCTGCTGCCCAGACCGGCGGGCGCATTGCCCGCCAGGCGCGGAACCAGCTCGAAAGCCAAACAGGTAAATCGGTGGTGACTGGAGGCAACTATCTCGCGCCGCCCGACGCAGTGACAAACAAAGCTTTGACACCTACCAAGGGAATCCAACGATCTAAAACGTGAAGGCGAAGACTTTCTGTGGAAACGCGCTGCGTTTCGGAGGCCGAAAAATTGCATCACCGCCTATTGCTTCGGCCCTGGAAGTCCTTGCATCGGTTCAGGCTGAGCCCGTCGAAGCCCTTCCACCCTTCGCACGCTCAGGACACGCCAAGCGCACGGCGAGGGGCCGCACCCTCACACCAAGCGCGCCTTCAACGTAATCTCGGGCACGGACGCTAGCGCCTTCGATAGGGGGCAGTGCACCTTGGCGCCGTCGGCCAGCTTCTGGAAGGTGGCTTCGTCAATGCCGGGCATGCGTGCTTCCAGCGTCAAAGCGATTCGGTCAATGAGAAAGCCTTCGCCTTGCTTGACCAGCCGGACGCTGGCTTGGGTGTCGAGGGCATCGACCTTGAAGCCTGCGTCGGCCGCGGCGAAGGAAAACGCCATGGAAAAGCAGGCCGCGTGCGCCGCGCCCAAAATCTCTTCGGGGTTGGTGCCGGTGCGGTCGTCTTCAAAGCGGCTGCCAAAACCATAGGGATGGTTTTTGAGCGCGCCGGTCTCTGTGCTGATTTGGCCTTGGCCGGCTTTGCCGGTGCCTTCCCAATGCACGCTGGCGGTTTTCTCGGTCATGGTGTGACTCCTTGGTGGGCAAACAGGCATCTGAGCACGCGGGGCCGCTGCGGGCTGTCGGACGGCGCCGCTCGTACCAAGGCTCTCAGGCCGATGGCATGAAGTCGAGGCGCGCCATGGCTTCGCCCAACGCCGACGCCGCTTTGTCGTAGCCGGCCCAGGGCCCGTTGCCCAGGCGCAGCCGGTCTTCGATGGTGGCTACCGTCCAGTGCGCGCCACTGGTAAGCGAGGGCAATTCGGACCACGCCACCGGAACCGATACGCCCAGCCCGGGCCGTGCTCGGGCAGACCAGGCCGACACGGTGGTGGCGCCGCGGCCGTTGCGCAGGCAGTCGACAAAAATTTTGCCGACGCGATTGCGCAGGCCGCTTTTGCCGACGAAGCGCTGCGGAATGGCGCGCGCCAGGTGCTGCACCACGGCCTGCGAAAAATCCTTGGTGCTGTCCCAATCGCGCAGGCGCTTGAGCGGGACCACCACGTGCAAGCCCTTGCCGCCACTGGTTTTCAGAAAGGCCGGCAAGCCCAGTTCGCGCAGCAGCACGCGCACCAGTTCGGCCGCTTCTTGAATTTGCGGCCAGGCCACGCCCTCGCCCGGGTCCAGGTCGAAGGTGATGCGGTCGGGCCGCTCGATGCGGTCCGCGCGGGCGTTCCAGGTGTGAAATTCAATGACGTTCATTTGCGCCGCCGAAAGCAGTCCCTCGGCAGAGACGACTTCCAGCAGCGGGCCGTGGCCTGGGTCGAGTTGGGCGTCGAGCGCCTCGATGCCGGGCAGGCGCTCGGCGTCGCCGTGTTTCTGAAAGAAAGTTTCCCTGTCCACACCTTGGGGCGCGCGCACCAGGGCCACCGGGCGGCCCGCCAGGTGCTCCAGCATCAGCGGCGCCACCGTGGCGTAGTAGCGCGCCAGGTCCCGTTTGGTAGTGCCGCTGGCCGCGTCAATCACGCGCTCGCCGTGGGTGATGCTGAGACTCGATGGCAATGCCGGCGACGGTGCCTTGGCGCCGGCCGGACGTTTGCCTTTGGGCTGCGCTGCCGTTGTGGCGTCCGGCGGAGCGGCCTGCTCGCGCACGATGCTGTGGGCCGGCTTGTCGGTGCGCAAGCCTTTGAAAACCGAGTGGCGGATGTGGCCGTCTTGTGTCCACTCAGCGAAGGCCACTTCGGCCACCAGAGTGGGCTTGAGCCAATGCACCTTGCGTGCGTCCGCAGGCTGGGCCGAAAACGGACAACGCTTCTGCACCAAAGGCTCGAGCTGCGCGCGCAGACGTTGGAGCGCGTCGTCGGTAAAGCCGGTACCTACTTTGCCGGCATACAGCAACGCGCCTTTGGCGTCGTGCACACCAAGCAGCAAGGCGCCCAGGCCACTGCGCCCCCCTTGCGGCTCAGTGAAGCCGCTGACGACAAACTCTTGCCGCTGGCTGCATTTGAGCTTGATCCATTGGCTGCTGCGGCCGCTCCGATAAGGCGCATCGGCGCGCTTGCCGATGACGCCTTCAAAGCCAATCTTGCAGGCGGATGCAACGAGGTCTGCGGCGCGGGCGTCAAACGCTGCGCTGAACCGCAGGGTCTCGCCAGCGTCTTTTTGCACGAGCGCTTCCAGCGCTGCGCGGCGCTTGAGCAGCGGTTCTTCACGCAGGTCACGCCCCGCGTACACCGGCAGGTCAAACACGGTGTAGATAAGGCCGGTGGTGGCCGCGCGATCAAAAGCGTTTTGCAGGCGCTGAAAGTCTGGCGCTCCGTTGTCGCCGGTAGCGGTGAGCTCGCCGTCGAGCCAAGTGGAGCGCAGGCCCAAGGCCTTGATGGCGTCGGCGACGGAGGCGAGTTTGTCGGTCCAGTCGTTGCCGCTGCGGGTGAACAAGCGCACGGCCCCGCGTGCGTCGATGCGAGCAAGGATGCGGTAGCCGTCAAATTTCAGCTCGTAAATCCAGCCCGCGCCATCCGATGGCGGCGCGTTGGCCAGCGTGGCCAGTTGCGGCGCCAGCGTCTGGGGAAGGGCCTTGAGTGGGCTTCCGAGTGCTGCAGATTGGGTTGATTTTTTTGCGGTGCTCTTGCGCTCTGGCTGGCTGGGCGCTTGCTTGGCCGCCTTGGGCGCGGGTTGGGCCTTTGCCGCTGCACCAGTGTTCACGCTGTCCGGCAGTGCTTCGGTCACGTCGTATTCGTCCGCCGGGCGCGCCTCAGCATCCCGCTCTTTGATGAGCAGCCAGGCGGGTTTTTTAGGGTCAAAGCGCTTTCCGCCCATGCGCACCAGTGCCCAGCTGCCGTGCAGTTTTTCGCCTTGCAGCGTGAACTTCAGATGCCCGTCGCGCAGCCCGGAGACGGGGTCGCTGTGGGGAATCCACTGGCCGCGCTCCCACAGCACGACGCGGCCCGCGCCATACTGGCCCGGCGGAATCTGGCCCTCAAAGCTGTTGTAGCTGATGGGGTGGTCTTCCACCTCCACGGCCATGCGTTTGTCGCGCGGATCCAGGCTGGGGCCTTTGGGCACGGCCCAGCTTTTCATCGTGCCTTCGCATTCCAGGCGCAAGTCGTAGTGCAGCCGCGTGGCCCAGTGCTTGTGGATGACAAAGCGCAGCGCCCCGGCGGCGGGTTCCACCGTACCTTCGGGCTCGGTGGTTCGCGTGAAATTGCGCTTTTCCCGGTAGCGCGTCAGTGCGTCTTCGGATAGTTTTCGGCTGGCCATGGCGGGGCGTTCCCTCAGGCTGCCTTGCGTTTGGGCGCGGCGCTATCGCTGCCCTTTTTTGCGACTGATTTGCCAGCTTGCTTCGGTGCTGATTTGGTGGGTGCCTTGGGCTTGGTGGCTGCCACTTTCGCTGCCGGTTTCTTGGTAGCTGTCTGGCTTTTGCCTGCCGTTTTGGCCCCTCCCTTGGCACCCAGGCTGCGTTGCAGCAAAGCGGTGAGGTCAATCACCTCCGCGCTCTCTGGCGCGCTCTCTTCGGGTTGCGGCACGGTTTCGGTGTCGCCTGCATCGCGCTTGTGCTCCACCAGCGCCATGACTTGCTCGCGGAACTCGTCCTTGAAGTCGTCGGGGTCCCATTTGCCGCTCATCTCGTCGACCAGTTGTGTCGCCATCTTGCGTTCGGCGGCGCTGATTTTCTGGCTGCCGGTTTTGGGCAAATCGAGTGCATCCACCGGCTTGACTTCGTCGCCCCAGCGCAGCAGGTTCAGCACCAGCGCCGGGCCGCAAGGCATCAACGCGGCCAAGTGCTGCTTGGTTTGAATCACCACCGTCGCCAAGCCCACTTTGCCGCTCTCGTGCAGCGTTTCGCGCAGCAGCGCGTACACCTTCGCGCCCTTGTTGATGGGGGCCAGGTAGTACGGGCGTTCGAGGTAAGAAAACGGGATGTCGCTGGCCGCGACAAAACGCTCAATCTCAATCGTCTGCGTGGTCTTGGGGAAGGCCGCCTCAATCTCTTCTTTCGACACCAGGACGTATTCGCCGTCGCCCGTTTGCACGCCTTTGACGATGTTGTCGCTGGTGATTTCCTTGCCCGTTCGCTTGTTCACCCGTTTGTAGCCCACCGGGTCCATGGTGCGCTTGTCGAGCCAGTCAAAGTCAATGCCCTGCTCGCTGGTGGCCGTGTGCAGGCCTACCGGGATGTGCACCAGCCCAAAGGAAATCGCCCCTTTCCACAAAACGCGTGTCGCCATGGTTTGCCTCCGTTCGGCTTAGGCCGCAGCGTTTGACGATGGCATTGGCCGTCGGCTGCGCGCGTAGGAGTCTTGCTCCGGCACTTGTCGGATTGCGACGGCGCGCAGTGCCGACAGGCAGGTGAGGCCAAAGCCCACACGCACGCCCCGCTTTTCGCCCAATGATGGCCCTATCGACGCCCCCGGCTCGCGTTTCAGGAGACCCGCATGAACCCATCCGATACCCAAAACCCGCAGACTGCCCAACACCATGCCCAGGCGCAGCCTCCCGTCAACCGACCCAACGAACCTCACGCCGGAGACCACCTGTCGCAATACGGCATGCGGTCCAAGCGGGCTGGCGATGGGGCCGCGCCGGCAGAGAATGCACCCGAGGAAATCGACGGCCTGCAAGCCTTTGACGACGAGTACACCACCCGCGAAGCGCGCGACCAGCGCCCGCGCAGCATTCCTACCGGCGCGGAAGGCCCGATGGGCGTTTCTGGCAACCACCGCTCCACGCCGCGCGAGTAGACGCGCAGAGGTTTTCGGCGGGCTGCTACACTGCCCCCCGCAGGAGAGCGCACGCCGGGGACTCCGTTCCACAGCGTGCCACCGAAGGCGCAAACTCCCATGAACGCTCAGGTACCGTACTGCACACAGAGGAACGTTTCCACGTTCCAAACGCCGTCTGGAGAGCCGTCACACCTGTGACGCACCGAAGGAGCAAGGCAGCGCTGGCACAGCGCCGCTGAATCTCTCAGGTACCGAGGACAGAGGGAGCGGCACGCAACCAACGTTTTGTTGGTTGCGACCACCGTTCTCTTGGAGTTCTCTCATGCGAGTCATCGTATTGGGCGCCGGCCTGCTCGGCGTCACCTCGGCTTATTTCCTGCGCCAACAAGGCCACGACGTCACCGTCATCGACCGGCAAGCCACGCCCGGCGCGGAAACCAGCTTTGCCAACGGCGGCCAAGTGTCTGTGAGCCACGCTGAGCCCTGGGCCAACCCCGGCGCGCCGCTCAAGCTGCTGAAGTGGCTGGGCCGCGAAGATGCGCCGCTGCTGTTCCGCCTGCGCGCCGACATGCGCCAGTGGCTATGGGGCCTGCAATTCCTGCGCGAATGCACGCCCGCGCGCACGCGCCACAACATCCAGCACATCGTGCGCCTGGGCTCCTACAGCCGCGACACCTTGCAGGCGCTGCGGCGCGACATCGGGCTGGAATACGACCAGCGCACGCAGGGCATCCTGCACTTCTACACCAGCCAAAAAGAGTTTGACGCTGCTGAAGCCCCCGCGCAGCAAATGCGCGAGCTGGGCTGTGAGCGCCACGTGATTTCTGCCGACGAAGCTGTGCGTCTGGAGCCCGCGCTGCGCCATATCCGCCCGCAGTTGGCCGGCGCCACGTACACGGCGGAAGACGAATCGGGCGATGCCAACCTTTTTTCCCGCGAACTGGCCGTGCGCTGCGTGGCCGACGGCGTGGAGTTCCGCATGGGCCACCACATCACCGCGCTGCGGGAAGCCGGTGGCCGCATCGACCACATCGAGGTCACCGACGATGAAGGCCGCTACCAGCGAATCACGGGCGATGCCTACGTGCTGGCGCTGGGGAGCTTTTCGCCATTGCTCGTCAAGCCGCTGGGCTTGAATCTGCCGATCTACCCGGCCAAGGGCTATTCGGTGACCATGCCGGTAAAAGACGCGTCCATGGCGCACCAGGTGTCGCTGACCGACGATGAGTTCAAGCTCGTGTTCTCGCGCTACACCTGCGAGCAAGGCGACCGTTTGCAGGGAAGGGATGTGCTTCGCGTGGCCGGCACGGCAGAACTCAACGGCTACGACCGCGACCTGAACCAGGTGCGCTGCGACGCCATTGTCCGCCGCGTCGAGCAGCTCTTCCCCGGCGCGGGCGACGCATCGCAAGCGCAGTTCTGGAGCGGCCTGCGCCCGGCCACGCCATCGAACCTGCCGCTGATTGGCCAGTCGCGCGTGCAGAACCTGTTCCTCAACACCGGCCATGGCACGCTGGGCTGGACGCATGCCTGTGGCTCGGGCAAGAGCCTGGCCCGCATCGTCAGCGGCTTGGCACCGGAGGTGGATTTTGCTTTTGTCGGGGCAGGCGCCGTACGCGCGTCGCGTGGGACGCTTGCGCCCGCAGCGCAATAACGCTATTGAGGTGATAGCTGCTAACGCTTACTGGATAAGCGCTAGCAGCCAATTTCACTTGAAATTTGAAGGGAGCTGTGCGGCCATCCCCGGCCGTGCAGTCTTCAGCCCGGAAACAGCTTGTTCGCCGTCTCGGCCACCAGCTTCCCCTGGTGGCGCGCGCCTTCCAATTCAATCGCGCTGGGCTGGCGCTGGCCTTGGCCGCCGGCAATCGTCGTCGCACCGTAGGGGCTGCCGCCGACGATTTCGTCCAGCGTCATCTGGCCCTGGTGGCTGTAGGGCAGGCCCACGATCACCATGCCGAAGTGCAGCAGGTTGGTGATGATGGAAAACAGCGTCATTTCCTGGCCGCCGTGCTGCGTGGCCGTGGAAGTGAACGCACCGCCCACCTTGCCGTTCAGTGCACCGCGTGCCCACAGGCCGCCGGCCTGGTCCAGAAAGCTCGCCATCTGCGCCGGCATGCGGCCAAAGCGCGTGGGCGCGCCGATGACGATGGCGTCGTAGTGCTCCAGGTCCGCAATGCTGGCGACAGGCGCTTCCTGATCGAGCTTGAAATGCGCGGCTTGGGCGACTTCGGTGGGTGCGGTTTCGGGCACGCGCTTGATGTCCACCGTGGCGCCAGCAGAGCGAGCGCCTTCGGCCACGGCCGAGGCCATGGTCTCCAGGTGGCCGTAAGAGGAGTAGTAGAGAACGAGGACTTTGGACATGGGGTTTCCTTGGGTGAATGGAGAGGGTTGGCAATGGCCCGTGCCGGCCGGCACCGCGGCAGCGCTCAGGGCGGAGGCTTCAGCGCCCGCTGCGGCGCTCATCCAGGCTGAGCGCGCCAGCGCCCAGCGCCGAGATCAGCAGCATGCCGCCGACCACCGAGATGTTCTTCATGAACAGCAGTTGGGTCACCATCTGCTGTGCTTCAGGCACCGACCAGAACGGGTGAAACAGCACGCTGGCGGCCAGCGTGAACAAGGCCATCGCCAAGCCCACCCAGCGCACCTGGAAGCCGATGACCAGCGCCAAGCCCCCGAACAACTCCAGCGCGCCGGTCAGCACCGCCAGCACGCTGGGGAAAGGCAAACCGCCGCTGGCGATGTAGCCCGCCGTGCCGCCAATATGGGTCAGCTTGCCAAAACCTGCGGGAATGAACATCAGTGCCAGCAGGATGCGGCCGGCGAGGGAGACGTACGCAGAATATTTGTCGTTCATGAAAGGGTTCTTGAATCCGTGGGAAAGAAGAAGACATGGTTGCGGGGTGCAGCCACTGCAGCAGACCCAGCAGGGGCCCGCTACAACATGCATAGAACTTTATGCTGTCTGTAATCAAAGATAAATCGGGCTTCGGCCGATTCACTGTTCTGAATTTCGTTCGAATGCGCCTTCCCATTGGCGCGGCCGGAGCCGTGGGAATGGGGCGACGGCCTGTCGGCCCAGGCTTGTACCGCCGCGGCCGCTAGCGAGAAATAGCTATTGAAAATATAGCTGATAGCGCTTGCTGGATAAGCGCTAGGGGCCAATTTCACCCATATTTTCGCTGGCGATTGCGTGCGCCCAGCTTGTCCCGGCTCAGGCAGGCGCGAAGACGGGGGCCAGGACAACACGCCGGCGCTGCGGTTTTCTTGGAGGGCGCGGGCCATCTGGCGCAGGAAGCCTTTGTCCATCCCCGCCTTTCAGTACCATGGCCTCCTCCCTCGACTCTTGCGATGTCAACTATGGATCTTTCCCTTAGCGGCCGCGTTGCCCTGGTGACCGGCGCAAACACGGGTATCGGGCTGGTGACGGCGCGTGTGCTGGCTCAGCGCGGCGCCCATTTGTTTGTTACTTGCCGCAATGCGGCCACCGGCGCGGGAGCGGTGGAGACCATTCGCTCGACCAGTGGCAATCCACAGGTCGAAGCCTTGTCGATGGATCTGGCCGACTTCGCTTCGGTGCGAGCCTGCGCGCAAGCTTTTCTGGCCCGCGATCTGCCACTGCACATTCTGGTCAACAACGCTGGCCTTGGCGGGACGAGCGGGCTGACTGCGTCGGGGTTTGAGCTGGCCTTTGGCGTCAACCACATGGGCCATTTTTTGTTCACGCAGCTGCTGCTCGAACGCATCCAACGCTCGGCACCGGCGCGCATCGTCACGGTGGCGAGCCGGGCGCATTTTCGTGCCACGGGTTTGGACTGGGAGGCTTTGCGCCAAGGCACACGCAGCCGCACCGGCATCGATGAATATTGCAACTCCAAGCTTGCCAACGTGTTGTTCAGCGCCGAACTGGGCCGCCGGCTGCAGGGCAGCGGTGTAAGCACCTACGCTGTGCACCCGGGCGTGGTGGCCTCGGACGTTTGGCGTGCGGTGCCGTGGCCCATCCGTTCGTTGATGAAGCTTGGCATGGTCTCTACCGAAGAGGGCGCAGCCACGAGCTTGCACTGCGCCACCGCACCCGAACTTGCCACAGCGTCTGGCCTGTACTACGCCAAGTGCCGGCCACGCGCGCCCAGTGCCCTGGCGCTCGATGCGGCCTTGGCTGCCCAGTTGTGGCAGCGCAGTGAAGCCTGGGTGGAGACGGAAGCGAGCGCCCGCTGAAGTAGCCTGAACGGTGGGCAACCCCTGCCACCTCTCGGGCGGTTCAGCGTGGCTTCAAGCGGTTTGTTCTCGACCTCCACGGTCCGAACCGCGCGCTCTGGCGAGCAGGGGCGAACTGGCTGGGAGCGGGCTGAGCCCGGCCCATGCGTGCTTGCTGGAAACCATGACGATGGGCGCGCTGGCGAGGTCGGTCTCGAACAGCGGTTCGCCGAGCAGCGCCTTGACGCGGGCGCTGACGATCTGAATGTCTAGCTCAAGAACGTGCTGCTCTGCCAGGATCGCGTCCTTCAGTGCTGCAAAGCATCCGCCTTCTCGATGGGGCGATTTTGAGTCAGGCATATGGATTCTTTCGTGATTGATTCATCAGCGCTCGGTCAGGGTGCGCAGTACCGATTCGAAACCGGTACGGCAAGTACAAGCTTGACCAGCACGTGGCAAGCATGGCCCGTGCACAGGTTGTTGTCCGTGCGCTAGCGAACACTGGGCGCGCTGCTTCCACGGCAAAACCCCCCATTCCATGGGGTTGGGTGATGGCTGAGCCCATTTGCGCTTGATCCGACAGCGAAAGCGGCATCGGCCCGAAGTACAAAGCCAATGAACGAATCCGACCCGGCGCAGGCGACGTCTTGAAGCGCGCGAAGGTTTGGGGAGTGCAATTTCGCCCCTATGTGCGCTAACGCACAGATGGGACACAATGGCCTTCGTATGCTGAAGGGTTCACCTATCGCCTACGGCGCAATCCCGCAGGAGAACTTGCACATGGGTACCACTCCAGATCAATCGGCCAACAGTTTGCTGGCGGCGCTTCCGCCCGCGGAATGGCTGCGCATCGCACCGCTGCTTGAGGAGGTGGACTTGCCGCTCGGTCTGGTCTTGCATGAATCGGGCGGCAAACTGAGCCACGTGCACTTTCCGACCACGGCCATTGTTTCCTTGCTGTATGTGCTGAAAGACGGCGATTCGGCCGAGATCGCGGTGGTGGGCAATGAGGGGGTGGTCGGCATCGCGCTCTTCATGGGTGGCGAAACCACGCCGCGCCGGGCTGTGGTGCAGAGCGCCGGCAAGGGCTACCGACTGCGTGCGGCCGACATCAAAGAGGAATTTGCGCGCTCCGGGGCCGTGCTGCACCTGCTTTTGCGCTACACGCTGGCGCTGATGACGCAAATGGCGCAAACCGCCGTATGCAACCGCCACCATTCGCTTGACCAGCAGCTTTGCCGCTGGCTGCTGCTGAGTCTGGACCGCCTCACGGGCAACGAACTGGCGATGACGCAAGAGCTGATCGCCAACATGCTGGGCGTGCGCCGTGAGGGCGTGACCGAGGCGGCGCTCAAACTCCAGAAGCTCGGCCTGATCAAGTACGCCCGCGGCCGCATCACCGTGCTCGACCGCGCTGGGCTGGAGGAGCGCAGCTGCGAGTGCTATGGCGTGGTGAACAATGAATACGATCGCCTGCTGCCCTACCGGCTGGCCCGACAAGGCCTTGCAGACGTGCGCTAGCGCACAGACGGTCCCCGGCGCAGACCGCTACAAAGGCCCCTAGGGCGGCGCACGGTGCGCGGCCCACAGCCAAGGCCTCCCCATGATCACGCGCGCGACTTCGCTCCCTTTCACGCTGGAGCAGCAGAAAACCGCCATGACCCGCCTGGGCGCGCCGCCCGCCGGCCGGGCAGCAGGGCCCGCCGTTCTGGCAGCCCAAGCCACTGAGTCCGCAGCACCATCGTCCATCCGACTGGCCCACACCGCAGGCGCGTTTCCAGGGACGAATACGAAGTGAGCGCGGCACAGAGTTCGCGCAGCGGCCAGACACGGCGGCTGTCGCGCGCGATGCGTTAGCCAGATCGGGGCGGCGCAGCACCCTTTGTGTGCGCTGGCAGACAGTCAGAACCTGCGGCGACCACCACACTGGAGCTCGGTTGGTCAATGCGTATGGGCGTGGGTGCTTCCGAACGCCACCCCGTTCAGGGTGTTTCTGAACAAACAGTGAAAAACATCCCCATGCCCCAAGCTCAAAATCTTCTTATCCAGCAACTGCCACCGGCCGCTCGCAAGCGCCTGCAGGAGCAGTGCGAGCCGTTTGAACTGGTGCTCTCTGCCGAAATTAGCAAGCGCGGGCAGCCACTCAGCCACGCCTACTTCCCGCACTCCGGCTTCATTTCGCTGGTGATCGATGTAGACACCTACCCCGCGCTGGAGGTGGGCATGGTGGGGCGCGAATCCATGCTCGGGTCCGAGCTGGTGCTGGGCTTGGCCAAGACGCCGTGGCGCGCCCTGGTTCAAGGGGCGGGCCACAGTTGGCGCATTGAGGCGCAGACCCTGAGGCAGGAATGCGACGCCAGCCCCGTGCTGCGCCAGGTGATTCAAACCAGCCTGCTGGTACGGCTGCACCAGCAGACACTCGCTTCGGCGTGCGAGCGCTTTCACGAAATTGGCCCGCGCCTGGCCCGCTGGCTGCTCATGAGCCAGGACCGAGCCCAGGCCGACACCTTTTACGTCACCCAGGAATTCATGGCGCTCATGCTCGGCGTACGCCGTGTGGGCATCACGGTGGCCGCCAGTGAGTTCCAGAAGAGCGGGATGATCGAATACCACCGCGGCGAACTGACCGTGCGAGATCGCCCGGCGCTGCAGGCGCAGGCTTGTAGCTGTTACGCCGCCGACCTGCAACTCCATGCCGAACTGACCGAAGGGCAAACGTAGGCGAAGGCCTGTTTTTCCCCGTCTTTGAGCCAGGCCGCCTTGGCTTTTCTGAAGGACACACGGTGGATGGGAGCGCTCGACCCAGTTCGCTTGAACTTTCTGGCTAGGTGTGCCCGATGGGGTTCGAGGCGTTCGATTGCTGGACTGTATAAAATCACAGCCCATTCGGCCGTCTTAGGCTGGCCCCATGCCGTCAACGCACCACTTCTACTATCTTCACAACTTTCTGTTCGCGATGGACTGGCTCCGGGCGCGCTATGAGGATGTGCTGGATGAGCCCCAGCGCAGATTTCTCTCGGAATTTCAGCAGCTTCCCCTTCTTGCTCAGGCCTTGCTGGTGCGCCTGCTTCTGCGCCGCGGCCCCTGGTTTCTGCAGGGCAAGCTCGCCTACGAAGAAATCCCGGACCTGTGCGCGGCAGCCGCGCCGCTACTCGAACGGGGCTTTCTCGAAGCGCAGCACCCGATGGGGCTGGATGCGCTTTTTGCACTTCATACCAAAGCCGAGCTGCTGCCGTTGTTTCCCTGCGCCCCCATCCACGCAGCCATGCGCAAACCGCAGATGTTGGAGGCCCTGCGCGCGCAGCACCCTGTGGAGCAAACGTACTCGGCATGGAACCCGCAGTCGCAGCAGGATGCCTGGCGCGTCATGGTGGGCGAGCTGTGCGAGCGCTTGCGGTTGATGTTCTTTGGCAATCTGCACCAAAGCTGGGCCGAGTTCGTATTGGCAGATTTGGGCATCTTCAAATACGAGAAAGTCCAGATCGATGAGGCCTCCCGCGTATTCGAACGCAGGGCGGACGTGGATTGCTACCTGGCCATCCACAGGTGCCGCCAGGCGCTGGGTGCGGGAGAGATGCCGGAAACGCTGCTTCTGGAGGCTGCTCGCTGCTCCAGCCCCAACCCTTGGCTGGAAGCACGCAGGGCCAAGCTGCTGCTGAGAATCGGACAAGCATGCGAGCGAGCCCAGGACTGGGAACTTGCCCAGCAGGCCTATGACCAATGCGGCTACGCGGGTGCCCGCCACCGGCGCATGCGCGTCCTAGAGCGCACAGGCCGCTTTGTGGAAGCATTCGCCCTGGCCCAGACGGCGGACGTGGCACCTGAGAGCGAAGAAGAGAGCCAGCTTCTGGCGCGCATGCTGCCTCGTTTGCAGCGCAGGTTGGAACAGACAGTGGGCCGCGGAGGTGTCCATCAACCCGCTGTGCCCACGGTGCGAGAAGACATTGCGCTCGAAAAGCCTGTCGAGCCAACGCCTGTGGAGTTTCTTTTGCGAGACTGCTTGCACAGCGAGCCAGCTCCCGTTTTCTATGTAGAGAACGCGCTCATCAATTCGCTTTTCGGCCTGCTGTGCTGGCCTGCTATTTTTGCGCCGCTGCCGGGGGCCTTCTTTCACCCCTTTCAAAGCGGCCCTGCGGATTTGGGCGCCCCCGATTTCGTGCTGCGTCGCAAAGCCGAATTCGACGCCTGCTTGGCGCTCCTGGCTGACGGGAGGTACCGTGGCGTCATTCGGCAACGCTTCGTGGACAAACACGGCGTGCAGTCGCCCTTTGTGTTTTGGGGCGCGCTGACCCCAGAGCTGCTGGATTTGGCGCTGGGGTGCATTCCGGCGGAGCACCTCGGGTTGATTTTCAAACGCATGCTCGCTGGTATCAAGGCCAACCGAACGGGCTTCCCAGACCTGGTGAGGTTTTGGCCGGCGGAGCGGCGCTACGCGCTGGTCGAAGTCAAAGGCCCAGGCGACAAGCTGCAAGACAACCAGATTCGCTGGCTGCACTATTTCAGCGAACACGGCATTCCGGCGAGCGTCTGCCATGTGCGGTGGCGCGAGACGCCCGAGGCGCAGCAAGCCAAGTCCCCAGACGGCTGGATGGTGGGCACATGAGCTATTCGGTGGCGGTCCGTGCGCTGTGCGAATTCACCGCCCGCTCGGGGGACCTTGATCTGCGTTCTACCCCTGCGCCCAGCGCCCTCGAAGGTATTGCGGGTCACACCCTCGTGCAGGGACGAAGAGGCAATGGCTATGAGGTCGAGATCAAACTGACGGGGCAGTTTCAGGACCTCACCGTGCAGGGCCGGGCCGACGGGTTTGACCCCTTGGCGGAGCAGGTGGAGGAGATCAAGACCTACCGGGGCCCGCTTGAAGGGGTGCGCCTCCACCACCGTGCATTGCACTGGGCGCAGGCGAAGGTCTACGGCCATTTGCTTTGTGCCGCCCGCGGGCTGTCGCAGCTCAGCGTCGCACTGGTGTACTTCAACGTCACCACCCAGGAAGAGACGGTCTTGGTTGAAAGGCACGAGGCCGTGGCGCTTCGCCACTTTTTCGAAGCACTGTGCACGCGTTTTTTAAGCTGGTCTCACAGTGAAGCAGCGCATCGACAGAATCGCGACGCTGCGTTGAAGGATTTGTCATTCCCAATGGGCCGGTTTCGGGAGGGCCAGCGAGAGCTTGCGGTGGCGGTCTACCGCAGCGCCCAGTCAGACTCCGGCGGGCGCTGCCTGATGGCGCAGGCGCCTACGGGTATCGGCAAGACGCTGGGGACGATTTTCCCCATGCTCAAGGCCAGCGCTGGCCAAGGCTTGGACAAGGTGTTTTTCCTGACTGCCAAGGGAACAGGCCATGGCCTGGCGCTGCAAGCGCTGGCCACCATCAACGGCCAGGCTGCAGACAAAACGCCGTCCTTCCAGCTGCGCGTGCTGGATGTGAGGGCGCGAGACAAAGCGTGTGAGCACCCCGACAAAGCTTGCCACGGCAATTCTTGCCCATTGGCATCCGGCTTCTATGACCGCTTGCCCCAGGCACGCGAAGCCGCCACGCGGGCGCCTCAGCCGTGGGACGCGTCGTCTGTAAGAACCGTCGCGCTCGAACACCAGGTCTGCCCTTACTACCTGGCACAGGAACTGGTCCGTTGGAGCGATGTCGTGGTGGCCGACTATCACTATTACTACGACACCTCCGCCATGCTGTATGCGCTGACGAAGGCCCAGCAATGGAGGGTGGGCGTACTGGTGGACGAAGCCCACAACCTGGTGGAGCGCGCGCGGCGCATGTACAGCGCAGAGCTGTCGCAGTTCTCATTGGCTGCAGCGCGCAAGCAGGCCACCGGGGCGGTACAGAAATCGCTGGACAGACTGCACCGCGCCTGGAACGCCATCAACAAGGAGCAGAGCAGCGCTTACCAGGCCCACGACGAAGTGCCTGGCGCGGTGCTGGGTGCGGTACAGCGCGCCATCGCCGCCATCTCGGAGGCTTTCGCCGACGCTCCCATGTTGCCGGGCGACCCGCTAGCCATCTTCTATTGGGAGGCCCTTGCGTTCATGGCTCTGGCCGAGCAGATGGGTGGGCACGCGATGTTTGACGTGAGCTTGGCCCCCAACTCGGCGGGACGGGGAAGGCCCCCCATGTCCACACTGTGCATTCGCAACGTTGTGCCTGCGCCGCACCTGGTTGCGCGCCACGCCGCAGCGCACGCGACCGTGATGTTTTCAGGCACCTTGCGCCCCACCCAGTTCTACCGCGACATGTTGGGCCTGCCCGAGCGCGCAGACGGTCTGGAAGTGGAAGGCCCGTTCCACGCAGCGCAGCTCACAGTGCAGGTCGCCGGCCACATCTCGACGCGCTACCGGGACCGCGAGCGAAGCCTGCAGCCCATCGCAGAGGTGGTTGCAAAACAGTATGCCAAGCAGCCAGGAAATTATTTGTGCTTCTTCAGCAGTTTCGAATACATGGAGCGTGTGGCGCAATGCCTGCAACATGCCCATCCAGAATGGCCTGTCTGGCTGCAAACGCGGGCCCTGGACGAGGCCGGTCGGCATGCGTTCCTTGCACGGTTCACAGAGCAAGGAGAAGGTATCGGCTTTGCGGTCCTGGGCGGAGTTTTTTCTGAGGGGGTGGACTTGCCTGGCCAACGCTTGATAGGCGCCTTCATTGCGACGCTTGGACTGCCGCAAGTCAATGCCATCAATGAGCGCATGAAGCTCGCCATGGACAAGCATTTTGGTGCGGACAAAGGCTACGACTACACCTACCTGTACCCGGGCATGCGCAAAGTGGTGCAGGCCGCGGGGCGGGTGATTCGCACGGAAGGCGACCGCGGCGCACTCTTCCTCATCGACGACCGATATCGCCGCGCCGAGGTCCGTGCGCTGTTGCCATCGTGGTGGAAGGTGGGCTGCTGAAGCCGGCGCTCCAAGGCAGCGGTGGGGGCACATCAAGGCGGTGAGACCGTGCGCGTTGGGCTGCTGGCACTTCAGCGCTTCGGGAACGGTGCTGCAGGCAGCGGTCCGTGCGAAAAAGCCAAGCGCTTAAGCGGCCGGCCCCGCCTCAAACGTCTCGACCGGTGCAAGCCGCACCAGCTTGCTGGCCTGCTCTACGGTTCCCGCGAGCCAAACGTCGACATCCGCAGCCTCAATGGGCACCACGCTGCGCTTGTCCTGCGCGTCTGCAGCCAGCTTCGCGTCGGGCTTGTGCATGCGCCGCATCAGGGGGTGCGCGTCGGCGTTGAGGGTCAGCAGGGTGTAGCTTTCATGCTGCTCGCCGGTGGTTTTGTCGGTCCAGACGTTCCACAGGCCGGCCAGGCCCCAAGGAGCGCCATCAGTTCGTTGGAAGCGCCACCACACGTTCTTGCCCGACTCCCAATTGGGTTCGTCGAAGTCTGCCGCCGGGATGATGCAGCGCTGACCGCGCGCCCAAGGGTGCTTGTAGCTGGCCTTGTCCGCCAATTCCTCGCTGCGTGCATTGTTGGTCGGGTACTTGAGGCGGGGCTCCTTGGCGAACCAGGGAATCAAGCCCCATTGACCGACCACCAGCTCGCGCTCATAGCCTACGGCATCTCGCGTGCGGCGGATGAACGGGCCTGTGCCGCGCGGGAACAGCACCTCGTCCCACCAGCGCACCGGATTTTGCCGCCCCAGTGCCCATTCGCGCTCGATGTCGCGCAGCGCAGGGGGCGTGTAGCGATTGCACATGGCGGCGGGCTAATGTTGGAAACAACAAAGGCTCCATGGCGGAGCCTCTGCAGCAATGAGGGACGATGGTGCCTGGCTTGCGCTCAGATGTCGATATTCCCCGCCCTCAGTGCATTGGTCTCAATAAACTCCCGCCGCGGCTCCACCTCGTCGCCCATCAGCATGGTGAACACGCGGTCCGCCTCGATGGCGTCGTCGATTTGTACGCGCAGCAGGCGGCGCACTTCGGGGTCCATGGTGGTTTCCCAGAGCTGCTCGGGGTTCATTTCGCCCAGGCCCTTGTAGCGCTGGCGGCTGGTGGTGCGCTCGGCTTCCGAGATGAGCCAGGCCATGGCTTCGCGGAAGTCGCCCACTTTTTCCGACTTCATGCGTTCGCCTTCGCCGCGCTGCACGCGGGCGCCTTCGCCGAGCAAGCCGCGGAAGGTGTCGGCAGCGGTGGCCAGGGCGGCGTAGTCGGCGCCGTGGATGAAGTCCTGTGTGATGACGCTGCTTTTGATGTTGCCGTGGTGGCGGCGGCTGATGCGCAGCAGGGGCTTGTCGGTGCGGGCGTCGAACTCGCTTGAAACTTCCGCCGGAATGCCGGTGCTGGAGAGTTCGCGCAAGGCCGTTTGCAGGGCGACCGCGCTGGCTTCGGCGGCTTCTACCGTGTCGAGGTTCAGATGCACGCCGCCGGCAATCGCGCGCAGGGCTTCGAAGTCCATGAAGTTGGACAGGCGCTGGATCACGTTTTCAGCCAGCTGGTGCTTTTGCGCGAGCTCGGAAAGGGTGTCGCCGGTGAGTGTCTGCGGATCTGCGCCACCCGTGGTGACGCTCGCGTCCCGCAGCGCCACGCGCAGCAGGAAGGTGTCCAGCGCGGGCGCGTCCTTCAGGTACAGCTCTTCCTTGCCGGCCTTCACCTTGTACAGCGGCGGCTGGGCGATGTAGATGTGGCCGCGCTCGACCAGTTCGGGCATCTGGCGGTAGAAGAAGGTC
>JBATPF010000467.1:0-1509 GCA_049291355.1 Giesbergeria sp. | reverse complement strand
GTTACGCGAAGCGGCCAACGACCACATGGCGATGTTGGAGCAAAACCCCGAGCGCGTCATGAGCTACTTCCAGGACCGCCACGTCCGCTATGCGGCTTAAGACTTCTCAGGGCCGGATCAATAGCATGCCGACGTTGCCGGAAATCCGGCTCGCAAGCACCGGTGTGCCACTGCGCACTGCCTCCATCACGACATGCGCGCCGCCCTCCATACGGCTTGGGTGCACCAGCACATGCGCACGCTGAATGCGCCGCCGCGTTGCCTCGTGCGACAACCCGCCCAGCCAGCGGTAATTGGGAACGCCGCCTGCCAGCGCCAACGCCTCTTGGCCGAGGATGTCTTCAAGGGGCTCGCCAATGTGATCAAGAAGAATGTCTTGGCGGCCCGCCAGGCGCCGTGCTGCATCAAAAAAAGTGCACGGCGATTTTTCTTCGCGAAGGTGGCCCACCATGAGCGCGCGCAGATGCTTCGACGTTTTGACAAGGCGCTTGCGGGCCGTGCAGGACTGAAAGCACACCACCGCCTTGGCGCGGACTTCGTGCGGCAGGTCCAGCACCGCGTTTTCCTGCAATACGACGAGCCGGTCGGCCAACCGGACTGACGTCTGCGCGCTGGCGTCATTGGCGAGGTCCCGGTACAAATCGGTGCCAGTCAGCACCACGACGAGAGGCCTGGTGGGGGCCGCGCGTGAAAAACGCTCAATGGACGGCGCCGAGCGGCGCGCGTGCAAAGCCACCAGGAGATCGGCGTTCGGATGGCTTGCGTCCCATGCATTGGTAATCTGGACCCGATAATGGTCCGCAAGCAGCCCCGACCATCGCTTTGCGGTCTGCCAATTGCCATTGTTGGCGTCGGCAAGCGCTGGCGTGACGAGGCACAGTTGAGGAAGGGCCATGCAGATGGTTATACAGGCACGCACGCCCACGCGCAGGCCAGCACCCGGAGCAGTGAACAGCCCGGGGCGGCGTATCCGCATCGCAAATGCGGGACAACTCGCCCACGCACTGCACGAAAGTCGGGAGCAGTTGCTGTCAATGTTCTCCGGCTTCGAGGCGGCGCTCGGCACCGAAGGCCTGGCGATCTCTTTTGATCCCGTGCTGAACCTGCCGCTGTGGGAGCTGGGCCATATTGGCTGGTTCGAGGAATGGTGGATTCGCCGCAACCCCGAGCGCGCACGGGGCATTCAATGCGGCTCTGCGCTTGAACGCCTTGATTCACTGCTTCCCGGCGCCGATAGGCTTTACGACTCGGCGAATGTCGCGCACGCCACGCGCTGGCAACTGGCCTTGCCGAAGGCCGACGCGACAAGCGCCTACCTCGCCCAGGTACGCGAGCAAACATTGGCGCTACTGGAGAAAAATGCGGTAAGCGCGCATGCGCTTTACTTCGTCGCCCCTGATTTATTCACTTCAGGCCGCCACTGAGCGCCGCCCTGACCCGGTAGTCGCTGCACAGACGATACCGCGCGATATCTGCAGCCAGTGCGCCCACACACCCGTCACCTCGCAC
>JBATPF010000466.1:0-7369 GCA_049291355.1 Giesbergeria sp. | reverse complement strand
GTTACGCGAAGCGGCCAACGACCACATGGCGATGTTGGAGCAAAACCCCGAGCGCGTCATGAGCTACTTCCAGGACCGCCACGTCCGCTATGCGGCTTAAGACTTCTCAGGGCCGGATCAATAGCATTGCCTCGCCCCGGGGGCAGCGTCGGCTGCCCCCCGATTCTTCAATGAGCCCCTTTTCACCTACATCCGGCGCCAGCGTCAAAGCCAGGCTGAAAAGGACGTTCCGCTCACTGGGCAGGCACAACTATCGCGTCTGGGCCGCCGGCTCATTTGTTTCCAACATTGGCACGTGGATGCAACGCATCGCCCAGGATTGGCTGGTGCTGACCCAGTTGACCCAGCACAGCGGCACCGCAGTGGGTGTGGTGATGGCGCTTCAGTTCGGCCCGCCGATTGTGCTGATGCCCTTGGTGGGTGCCGTGGCCGATCGCGTGGATCGCCGAAAAATGTTGCTTGCCACGCAGTCGGCGATGGCGGCGACGGCACTGGGTCTTGGCCTGCTGGTTCTTACGGGGCTTGTCACGCTGTGGCAGGTGTACGTGTTTGCCGGGCTCATGGGGTGCATCAGCTCGTTCGATGCTCCGGTGCGCCAGACCTTTGTCGCGGAACTCGTGGGCGATGACGATCTGCCCAATGCGATCGCGCTGAACTCGACGCTGTTCAACAGCGCCCAATTGATCGGCCCAGCGGTCGCCGGGGTGCTGATTGCCGCCTTGGGAACTGGGTGGCTGTTCATCATCAATGGGTTGAGCTTTGTCGCAGTCCTCACGTCGTTGCTGAAGATGCGTGTTGGCGAGCTCCGCAACCTGTCCAAGACCGGCAAGACCGGCAAGCCTGGAGTCGCCATGGCCGACGGCCTGCGGTACGTCAGGCACAAGCCCGACCTCGTCATTGCCCTGGCCATGTTGTTCCTGGTGGGAACCTACGGACTCAATTTCCCGATCTTCATCTCGACCATGTCGGTCACGACCTTTCCTGGTGGCCCCCATCTGTACGGAGCGCTGTCGTCGGCCATGGCGGTTGGGTCCGTCCTGGGCGCCTTGCTTGCCGCTGGACGCGAGCAGCCCCGGCTGACGATTCTGGCCGCCAGTGCCTTTGGATTTGGCGTGATGTGTACGCTTGCTGCGGTCATGCCCAATGTCTGGTTGTTCGGCCTGGCTTTGGTCGGGCTGGGCACCATGGCGCAAACTTTTACCACCTCGACCAACAGTCTGGTTCAGTTGAGAACGGAGCCCTCCATGCGCGGGCGCGTCATGGCGATCTATATGGCCATCTTCCTGGGGTGCACGCCGCTTGGCGCCCCCTTGGTTGGTTGGGTGGCCGACGGTTTCAGTCCTCGTTGGGCGCTCGGGGTAGGCGCGGCATCGGGTTTCGTTGCGACCATCGTCGCGTTCGCCTACCACCGCTATCGCATAGGCAAAGTTCGGACGCAGCGCTGAATGCCGGTCTGGCCGCGCAAAACAGTCTGGACTGTGGCCCAGGCTGTGATGGCCTTGGGCACTTTGCTTCCCCTGTGCCAACAGGCTTTGTGGACGCTGACCGCTTCGGCGGTTTTGGTGGACGGCACTTTCATGGTCGCCACCATGGCCGGCCTGCAATGGGCGCGGGAGCGGATGCCCTCCAACCGGACAACGCTGTTGGCTGTATGACTGCCTGTTTCGCGGCCGGTCAAATTGCCGGGCCGCGGCGGGTGCGATGGATGGGGACCACCCCGTTTTACAGGGGGGATGCGCTCCATTGGGCGAATGCGGCTGCTACCGTGCTTTTGGCTATCACGGCATTTTGGTGGTGGCGCGGTGGTCGCGGCGCGCCGTTGAAAGCATAGGGTGTGATTCAACAAGTCTGTCACGCGCTGCGATCAGTTTCTTGGGTGGCCATAGCAGGGCTCCGTTCGCTTTTGCCCATCTGACCCGTTCGCAAGCAAGCCAGCAAGGGCATCGGTACACTGAATTGTTCTGGCCTGCCATGACCCCCCATAGCAGTCTTGTCCGATTTTCCTGGAGCCGCATCGAATATGACCACCCCCTACACCCCGCCCGCCATCTGGCACTGGAACAAGGAAAACGGCGGCAAGTTCGCCAGCATCAACCGGCCCATCTCCGGCGCCACGCACGAAAAGGAGCTGCCGGTGGGCAAGCAGCCGCTCCAGCTCTATTCGCTGGCCACGCCCAATGGCGTCAAGGTCACGGTGATGCTGGAGGAGTTGCTGGCCACGGGCCACAGCGGGGCCGAGTACGACGCCTGGTTGATCAATATTCAGGAAGGCGCTCAGTTCGGCAGCGGGTTTGTCTCGGTGAACCCCAATTCCAAGATTCCGGCGCTGCTGGACCGCAGTGATGCGTCGCACCCCGTGCGGGTGTTTGAATCGGGCGCCATCCTGTTGCACTTGGCGGAAAAATTTGGCGCTTTCGTCCCGGCCGGCGGTGCAGCGCGTGCCGAATGCCTGTCGTGGCTGTTCTGGCAGATGGGCAGCGGGCCATTTCTGGGCGGCGGCTTCGGTCATTTTTATGCCTATGCGCCGGAGAAGTTCGAATACCCCATTGACCGCTTTGCCATGGAAGTCAAGCGCCAGATGGATGTGCTGAACAAACGCCTGGCCGAGCACGAGTTCATCGCCGGCAGCAGCTACACCATTGCCGACATGGCGATCTGGCCGTGGTACGGCGCATTGGCCAAGGGCCAGCTCTACGAGGCGGGCGAGTTTTTGCAGGTGCATGAGTACACCCACGTGGTGCGTTGGGCCGACCAGATCGCCCAGCGCCCGGCGGTGCAACGCGGCCGCAAGGTGAACCGCACCTGGGGCGAGCCCGCCAGTCAGTTGCATGAGCGGCACGACGCCAGCGACTTCGATACGAAGACACAAGACAAGTTGGCCCCATCCACCTAAGCGTTCGCAAAGGACACCTCCATGATCACCCTGTACGACTGCGCCACGGCGCCCAGCCCGCGCCGCGCGCGCATCTTTCTCGCTGAAAAAGGCGTGGCGCACGCCACCGTCGCGGTGGACCTGCGCTCCGGCGAGCAGCTCGGTGAGGCGTACCGCCAGATCAACCCGCAATGCACGGTGCCGGCGCTGCGCACCGAGGGCGGCCTGGTGCTGGCCGACAACCCGGGTATTGCGGCCTACCTGGAAGCGCAGTTTCCCGAGCCGCCCCTGTTGGGCACCACGCCCGAGGAAAAAGCCGAGATCGCCAGCTGGAGCTGGCGCATGGAGTTCGAGGGCCTGCTGGCCATTGCCGAAGCACTGCGCAACAGTGCGCCCGCCATGGCCAACCGGGCGTTGCCTGGCGCGGTGAACTACCCACAGATTCCTGAACTGGCGCAGCGTGGACTGGTGCGGGTGGAGCAGTTCTTCCTGTTGCTCAACGACCGCCTGGCGGGCCGCGACTTCATTGCCACCGAGCGTTTCAGCGTCGCCGACATCACTGCCGTGGTGGCCGTGGACTTTGCGCGCGTGGTCAAGCAAAAGCCGGGCGAGCAGCATCCGCACCTGCTGCGCTGGCGCGCCGCCATGGCGCAAAGGCCGTCGATGGCGCTGTAGCAGCATGGCTGCGCGCAAGACGCTGCTGATCGTCTACCACTCGTTCACCGATGGCACGCGGCAAATGGCCGAGGCGGCGCGTGCCGGGGCCACAGCGGACGAAGGCTGCACAGCGCGCCTGCTCCACGCTGCACAGGCAGGAGCGCCGGACGTGCTGGCGGCCGACGGCTACCTGTTCGCCACGCCCGAAAACCTGGCCGCCATGAGCGGGCAGCTCAAGGATTTTTTCGACCGCAGCTACTACGCGGTCCTGGACCGGGTCAATGGCCGGCCCTATGCCAGCCTCATCTGCGCGGGCAGCGACGGCAGCAATGCTGCGCGGCAGGTGGCGCGCATTGCCACCGGCTGGCGGCTCAAGGCGGTGGCAGAGCCGCTCATCGTCTGCACCCACGCCCAGACGCCCGAGGCCATTCTGGCGCCCAAGCAAATGGGCGCCGACGATCTGGAGCGCTGCCGCGCGCTGGGCGAGGCGCTGGCGGCGGGTCTCGCGTTGGGAGTTTTTTAATTGCTATTTATTTAATAGCTAGTTGTGCTTTACCAGTAAGCGCTAGAGCCACTTTTCAATCATATTTCCAGGGGGGATGCCCTGCGTGCTGTCAGCGCCACGCGGTGGCCACCAGTTGGCTGTAGTGCACGCCCGGCCGTCCCAGAAGCCGTTCAAACACCGCCGAGTCGCCCACGTTGTCGCTGCCCAGCATGGCCAGGGTTTCGCTGCACCAGGGGGATGCGGGCACGGCGTCGCCCAGGCGGGCGCTGATGTGCGTCAGCCACTGCGGCAGGCGCAGCACCGTGGCAGGGCGGTGGCCCAGTTGCTGGCGCAGGCTGGCAATGAAGTCGCCCATGGTGAGCGCCTCGGGCCCGGTGCATTCGATCACCCCCGTTTGCTCCCTAGCCGGGCCGAGCAGGGCGACCACGGCCGCGGCCAGATCGTGCACCGACACGGGCTGCACCCGCGCGTCCAGTACCGGGCCGGGAAACAGGGCCACGGGCAGGCGCGCCAGGTTCATGAACAGCGCGCTGCTGTCGCCACCCTTGCCATACACCACACTGGGCCGCAGGATGGCGGGCTGCAGTGCGCTCTGTGCGGCCAGCGCCTGCAAATGCGTCTCGGCTGCGCGCTTGGTCTGGGCGTAGCGTGTGCTGCTGCAGTCAATGCCCAAGGCCGAAATCTGCACCACGCGCTGCACCCCGGCCTGGGCACAGGCGTCGAACAGTGCAATCGGGGTGCTCTGGTGCACCGCGGCGATGGGCCGCGCTCGGGTGTCGCGCAGCACGCCCACGGCGTTGATGACGGCGTCGATGCCTTGCAGTCGGGGCAGCCAGGCTGCGGCGGAGGTGTCGTGCGCGAAGTCCATGGGCACCTGACCGGGCTGCCGGGCAGTGCTGCGCGGCGAGACGCCACCCTGGACGGTGTGGCCTGCCGCCTCTAGCGCTGCTTGCAATGTGTGGCCAATGAAACCGCTGGAGCCGGTAAGAAGAATGCGCATGGGTAGTTAAAAATGATGGCGTTGGTCCGACGATACGGCGCTTTCCATTGCCGCAGCGGGCGGGCCAACGCGCCACCGGTGGCGGCTTGCGGTTTTGCCGCTTGGGCCAGCACAAAGGTTTTGGAGGCCCTAGACTTGAGCGCTCTATTTCAGGAGATCCGTCATGTCGCTCAAAGAAATCAGCTCTGATGTGCATGCCCTGCTTGCCGGCCGAAGCACCGAGACGGGCGCCCGCCGGCGCTCGGTGCTGCAATCCATGGTGGGGCTGGGCTATGCCGCTGCTGCAGCACCACTGATGGCGCAGACCGCCATTGCCACGCCGGCGGATGGACTCACTGTGGGGGAAATCAGCTACACGGTCGATGGTTTCAAAGTGCCGGCGTACCGGGCCGCCCCGGCAGGCAAGACCGGGCTCCCCGTGGTGCTGGTAGTGCACGAGATCTTTGGCGTGCACGAATATATCGCCGACACCTGCCGCCGGCTTGCACACGCCGGCTACCTCGCGATTGCCCCCGAGCTGTACGCGCGACAGGGCGACCCGGCCAGCTACGGCGAGATGGCCAAGCTGATGAGCGAACTGGTGTCCAAGGTGCCAGACGCGCAGGTCATGGCCGACCTGGACGGCGCACTGACCTGGGCAGCCGCCAACGGCGGAGACACGGCGCGCGCCGCAATCACCGGTTTTTGCTGGGGTGGGCGCATCGCCTGGTTGTACGCGGCGCACGGCCCGGTGAAGGCGGGCATTGCCTGGTATGGCCGGCTTGAAGGTGCGTCCACGCCCCTCACGCCCAAGCACCCGCTGGAACTCGCGCCCATCCTGCGCGCACCGGTGTTGGGGCTCTATGGCGAGGCCGATACCGGCATTCCCCAGGAATCCGTGGAGCGCATGCGCGTGGCGCTGGCGGCGGGTTCGGCCGCAGCCAAGGCGTCCCGCATCGTCACCTACCCGGAGGTTCCGCATGCCTTCCACGCCGATTACCGCGCCAGCTACCGCGAGGCGGCGGCCAAAGACGGCTGGAAGCGTCTGCTCGACTGGTTGCGCGATCATGGTGTGCGCTGATGCAATAGAATTTGCGCTTAAAAGTGCCTCTGGCGCTTAATGAATAAGCATTTATAGCTATGATTTTTATAGTCATTGTGCTCGCCACCTTGGCGGCGGGCATCGGCAGTGTGTGGGTGGCCGCCTTGTTGATGCGGGCGGGCCTGGGCAGCAGCAGCGATGGGGTTGGGCCGCGGCACCTGCTCAGTCTGGCGGCGGGCGCGTTGCTGGCCACGGCCTTCATGCACTTGTTGCCGGAAGCCTTTGAAAGCAGCGTCGGCCCGCAGGCACTGTTTGCCACGCTGCTGGTCGGCCTGGTGTTTTTCTTTCTGCTCGACAAGGCCGAGCTCTGGCACCACGGACACGAGCATGCGGATGGCGGCCATGCGCACGGCCACGCGCACACGCATGAGGACCACCATGACCATGCGCCAGCCGCCCCGCGCGTGGGTGGCTGGGCGGTGCTTACCGGCGACAGCGTGCACTGCTTTGGCGATGGGGTGCTGATTGCCTCGGCTTTCATCGCCGACCTGCGTTTGGGCCTGGTGGCTGCGGTGTCGGTGCTGGCGCACGAGGTACCGCACCATATGGGCGACCTGGTGGTGCTGCGCCAGAGCAGCACCAACCGGCGCGTGGCGCTGATCAAGGTGTCGCTTGCGGGCGCCGTCACCGCCCTGGGCGGTGTGCTGGGTTACCTGCTGCTCGAACGGCTCGATTTCGCGCTGCCTTATTTTCTGGTGGTGGCGTCGAGCAGCTTTGTTTACGTGGCGCTGGCAGATTTGATTCCGCAGCTACAAAAGCACCTGTCCGCGCGCCAAACGCTGCACCAGGTGCTTTGGCTGCTTGCCGGCATGGTGCTGGTCACCGTCGTTGGTCATTTCGCGCACCAGCACTAAAGACTCAAGGTCCGATCGCAAAAACCGCGGGCGTGTTGCGCCCCGGCGGCAACGCTCCGCGCCACTGGCTGGTGGGAAAGCTGCGGATGCTGGCGCTTTCCAGCGTCAGTCCGCTGGCCACGGCCAGGCGGGTGTTGGACTTGAGCGTTTGCACCAACGCCTGCAGCAGGGCGGCATTGCGGTAGGGCGTTTCAATGAAGAGCTGCGTTTGCCCGGTGCGCAGGGCGAGCGCTTCGAGCGTGGCAATGCGCTGGGTGCGCTCGGTGGCGTCCTGCGGCAGGTAACCGACAAAGGCGAAATTCTGGCCATTGAGCCCGCTGGCGGCCAGCGCCAGCAACAGCGACACCGGCCCGGCCAGCGGCACCACGGTCAGGCCCAGATCGTGCGCAGCGCGCACCAC
>JBATPF010000465.1:0-2836 GCA_049291355.1 Giesbergeria sp. | reverse complement strand
GCTATGACGTCAAGCCCATCAAGGAAGTCGAGTACCCCACGGCCCATATCGCGATTGCGAACGGCGACGCCACCTTCATGGCCGATCACTGGAACCCCA
Organism: Giesbergeria sp.; assembly: GCA_049291355.1. GTDB lineage: Bacteria > Pseudomonadota > Gammaproteobacteria > Burkholderiales > Burkholderiaceae_C > Simplicispira. Next base: position 2,737 of record JBATPF010000465.1, on the reverse strand, counting down.
TGCATGCGGACTTCTACAAGAACGCCGGCGGCGACGACAAGCTGGCGCGCAAGGGCGTGTATTCGGACAACGCGGCGCAGGGCTACCTGATCGACAAGAAAACCGCCGACAAGTACCACATCACCAACATCGCCCAGTTCAAGGACCCGAAGATCGCCAAGCCGTTTGACGCCGACGGCGACGGCAAGGCCGACCTGACGGGCTGCACCCCCGGCTGGGGCTGTGAAGCCGTCATCGAGCACCAACTCACCGCCTTCAAGCTGCGCGATACCGTGACGCACAACCAAGGCAGCTACTCGGCGCTGATTGCCGACACCATCACCCGATTCAAGGCCGGCAAGCCCGTTTTTTATTACACCTGGACCCCGTACTGGGTCAGCGCCCAGCTCAAGCCCGGCAAGGACGTGGTCTGGCTCGAAGTGCCGTTCTCCTCGCTGCCCGGCGAGCAGGGCAAACTCGACACCAAGCTCGCCAACGGCAAAAACTACGGTTTCGTGGTGAACAAGCAGCAAATCGTGGCCAACAAGGACTTCACGCAGAAGAACCCCGCCGCCGGCAAGCTGTTTGAAGTGATGCAGTTGTCCATCAACGACATCAACGCGCAAAACAACCGCATGGCCCAGGGCGAAAACAGCGCTGCCGACATCGACCGCCACACCGAAGGCTGGATCAAGGCACACCAGAAGACCTTCGACGGCTGGCTGGCAAAGGCCCGCGCCGCAGCAAAATAATGGTCAAAATGGCCTCTAGCGCTTATGTATAGAGCGATAGAAGCTATATTTTGAATAGCAAAACCGGTGTCCCGCAAGGACGCCGGTTTTTTTATGCACCAGCGGCGTGCATCTGCGCACGGCCGTGGTGCGCTGGTGGGCAATTGCGGTGCGGCACTTGCACGCTGCACCTGCTCCAAGCTGGCGCAATTTTTGCTCAAAAGTGTGCATGGTGCTTTCGCGAGCACCCCATTCCCACACTTTGCGCACCAAAGGACTCCATGGACGCCAGCCATCAGGGCACCGACACCCTTTTTCTCCTCCTCGGCGCCATCATGGTGCTCGCCATGCACGCCGGCTTTGCCTTTCTGGAACTCGGCACGGTGCGCAAGAAGAACCAAGTAAATGCCTTGGTAAAGATCCTGGTGGATTTTTCGGTTTCCACCGTGGTGTATTTCCTTGTCGGCTACGGCGTCGCCTATGGCACGCACTTCTTCGTGGGCGCCGAGGAACTGGCGCAGAAGAGTGGATTCGACCTGGTGCGCTTTTTCTTTCTCCTCACTTTTGCTGCGGCCATTCCGGCCATTGTTTCTGGCGGCATTGCCGAGCGTGCACGCTTTTGGCCCCAACTGATTGCAACGGCCGCGATCGTCGGCTTCGTTTATCCATGTTTTGAAGGCGTCGCCTGGAACGGCCACTTTGGCGTACAGGCCTGGATCGCGCGCGTGACGGGCGCCGAGTTCCACGACTTTGCCGGCTCCATCGTGGTGCACGCCGTGGGCGGCTGGATTGCGCTGCCCGCCGTGCTGCTGCTGGGCTCGCGCGCCAACCGCTACCGCAAGGACGGGGCCATTTCCGCCCACCCGCCGTCGAACATTCCGTTTCTGGCCCTGGGCGCCTGGATTCTCATCGTTGGCTGGTTTGGCTTTAACGTGATGAGCGCGCAGACCTTGAACAAAATCTCCGGCCTGGTCGCCGTCAACTCATTGATGGCCATGGTCGGCGGCACCCTGACCGCGCTCGCCCTGGGCAAGAACGACCCCGGTTTCGTGCACAACGGTCCGCTCGCCGGTCTGGTGGCCGTGTGCGCTGGCTCGGACCTGATGCATCCGCTGGGCGCGCTGGTGGTCGGTGCCGTGGCTGGAGCGGTGTTTGTCTCCATGTTCACGCTGACGCAGAACCGCTGGAAGATTGACGACGTGCTGGGCGTGTGGCCACTGCACGGACTGTGCGGCACCTGGGGCGGCATTGCAGCCGGCATCTTCGGCAGCAAGGCGCTGGGCGGGCTGGGCGGCGTGGCTGTGGGCGCACAGTTGCTGGGCACCGGTCTGGGTGTGGCCTGGGCCGTGTTGGGTGGCACGCTGGTGTACGGCGTGCTCAAGCTCACCATGGGCCTGCGCCTCACGCGCGAGCAGGAGTTTGATGGCGCCGACCTTTCCATCCACCGCATCAGCGCCACGCCGGAGCGCGAGGCGAGCTGGTAGGCCAAGGCCGCGCGAGAGCGCGGCGCGGCGTCCGACGTGCCGGCCCAAGCCAAGCGGCTACGCTTGCACCGTGTCGCGCGGCTCGGTGGTCTGAAACCCCTGTTTCTCCGGCGCCGCGGGCCTCCATCCACATGAAGCTTCGTCCCAATCTCGGTGTCTTTGCACTGGTCTGTTTTCTGAATGCCTGCTCCGGCCTGCCGGAAAACGTCGATCGCCCGGTATCGCGCGCGCTCCCAACGCCCGCCTCCACCACTCTAGGTACCAGCGTGCAGCAGCAGCGCGAAGAGGCAAAGGCCCGCAGCAACTCGGGCTTCCGCTTGCTCAGCGGCCCAGAAGACGCCTACGGCAGCCGCCTGGCACTGGCCGAGGCCGCAGAAAAAACGCTCGACCTGCAGTACTACGCCATCCACGCCGACGCCAGCACCGCGCGCCTGTTGCGCGCTGTGGTGAAGGCCGCGCGGCGCGGCGTGCGGGTGCGCGTGCTGCTGGACGACTTCCACAGCACCGGGCGCGACGCCCAGGTAATGCGCCTGGCCTTCGAGC
>JBATPF010000464.1:0-4569 GCA_049291355.1 Giesbergeria sp. | reverse complement strand
GAACGATCTCACCTCGTGTAATCTCAGTCATGGACTTCCCCTTTCCAGTTGGCAGATTGATGGTCAGATCTCAATCTTGGTGCTTCGACACCGTTTGTGGGAGGTGGGAAGTCCCTTCGTATTCATTCAGTTGAATTTGGTCAGGCTCTGCCGGGTGTTTGCGCACTCGGCAGAGCCGCTTAAACTGCTATGGACAAGCCTTCCAGGGGTCGATTACATCAAGCCCTGCGGCCTCAAAAGGGCTGGTGTCGCGTGTCGCCACGATCAGGCCATGCGTAGCAGCCGTGGCAGCAATGTAGCCATCTGCCTTGGCGATGGCCTTCCCCTCTCCCCTGGCCCGCGCCATCAGCTCGGCATAGGTCTTGGACGTGTCTAAGTCGAAGGCCAGCACGCGGCCAGCGAAGGCCGGTAAAACTTCCCGCTCTAGCCGTTCCTCGTAAATCGTGCGGCGCTTGCCCTCGGGCATCATTGCGAGGCCGTAGCGCAGCTCGGCCACGGTGATGGCAGATAGGTGGAGCGTCTCAATGGTCTGGGCATCTATCCAGGCCAGCAGGTTGGAATCCGGCCCAGGCTTCCACAGCTCAGAAATTACATTGGTATCAATGAGGATCATTGGAAACTCATCGGTTCGGCTGGTGTCTTGTCGCGCACGCTCTCAAAAATGGCGAGTTCCTCATCAGTCAACCCGCCCGCCTCGCGGGCGATGGAAGCCAGCAACGAACCCAGCTTGACGCGCTCGGCTGGCCGGGTGACTTCTTCCAGAATGAAGCGGATTTCCGCCTCTGTGCTGCGGCCATGATGTGCGGCACGCACGCGAAGCGCACGATGCACGGCATCAGGCAGGTTTCTTACATTCACTGTTGCCATTTGGTTCTCCTTAAATGGTAAAGCTATCAATGCCATCATGTTATATTAAATGGTATCAGACGGCAAGCATATCATGCTGCACGGTCAATTTTGGATAGCCAAAAACACGGCGGCTGCTCCTCAGAAGAATTGAAAATTTGCACCAGCAGCAAAGGCATCAACAACGGTCACAGCGATGCAGTTTGACCCAAGAACCAAGTGCGCACGTGCCTCACCAGAAGTACCTCCTCGGCAATGCGCTTGATTGAGGCGCGTAGCAATTCACTCGCAGAGGGAAGCGCTCACGTGGCACTTACACTTTTGTTACAAATATTTCTTCAGTATTGACGGGGGTCCGCCGCGACATTCTCGGACAGAGAAAACGGGTCGATTTCCACTTCTGTGCAGAGGGAAGCAGCCCGATACCTTTCCGGTTCTGAGTGGGGCTATTTTCCACTTCTGTTTCCGAACCGCAGGCGCGACGCAAAAACGCGACCGTCATTCGACGGTCACGCTTTTGGCCAGGTTTCTGGGTTTGTCCACATCTGTCCCCTTGGCCAGAGCGGTGTGATACGCCAGCAACTGCAGCGGCACCACGTGCAGGATGGGTGAGAGCGCCCCGTAGTGTTCGGGCATGCGGATGACGTGGATGCCGTCCGCGCTCTGGATGCGGGTGTCCCCGTCGGCCAGCACGTACAGCACACCGCCGCGCGCGCGCACTTCCTGCATGTTGCTTTTGAGCTTTTCCAAGAGCGCGTCGTTGGGCGCCACGGTAACCACCGGCATGCTGCTGGTCACCAGCGCCAGCGGGCCGTGCTTGAGTTCGCCAGCCGGGTAGGCCTCGGCGTGGATGTAGCTGATTTCCTTGAGCTTGAGCGCACCTTCCATGGCAATCGGGTAATGCAGGCCCCGGCCGAGGAACAAGGCGTTTTCCATGCGGGCGAAATCTTCGGCCCAGGCGATGACCTGGGGTTCCAGCGCCAGCACCGCCTGCAAGGCAACCGGCAAGTGGCGCATCGCTTTGAGATGTTCTGATTCCTGCTCAGCGGTCAGGCGCCCCTTGGCTTGCGCCAGCGCGAGCGTAAGCAGAAAAAGACCGGCCAGTTGCGTGGTGAACGCCTTGGTGCTGGCAACACCGATCTCGACGCCGGCGCGCGTCACATAGGCCAGTTTGCATTCGCGCACCATGGCGCTGGTGGCGACGTTGCAGATGGTGAGCGTGTGCTCCATGCCCAGGCTTTGCGCGTGGCGCAGTGCGGCAAGCGTGTCGGCCGTTTCGCCCGACTGGCTGATGGTGACCACCAGGGTGCGCGGGTCGGGCACGCTGGTGCGGTAGCGGTATTCGCTGGCCACTTCCACCTGGGTGGGGATGCCGGCAAGGTCTTCGAGCCAGTAGCGCGCGGTGCAGCCGCTGTAGTAGCTGGTGCCGCAGGCCAGGATGAGCACGCGGTCGATCTGCTCGAACACGCGCCACGCGGCCGCGCCCGGTGCGCCGTTTTGCTTGGGGCCGTCGAACAGCTCGGGGACGATGCCGGCCACGCCTTCGAGCGTGTCGGCAATGGCACGCGGCTGCTCGAAGATTTCCTTTTGCATGTAGTGGCGGTACGGCCCCAGCTCGGCGGCGCCGCTGTGGGCGTGCACGGTGCGCACCGGGCGCTCCTCCTGGCTGAGCGGTTTGCCGCCGCTGCCCACAATCCAGTAGCGGCCGCGCTGCAGGTCGGCCAAGTCGCCTTCTTCGAGGTAAACGATCTGGTCGGTGACACCGGCCAAAGCCATGGCATCGCTGGCCAGAAAGTGCGCCTCGCCACCCGCCCCTACGCCCAGCACCAAGGGCGAGCCGGCACGGGCCCCGACCACACGGTGGGGTTCGTCCTTGTGCATGGCGGCAATGGCGTAGGCGCCGCGCAACTCGGCAATGCTGGCCTGTACGGCGGCGAACAAATCGCCGCTGTAGTGGTGGTCGATCAGGTGAGCGATAACTTCGGTATCGGTCTGGCTGGCAAACACGTAACCGCGCGCCTGCAAGCGCTCGCGCAACTGCTCGTAGTTTTCAATGATGCCGTTGTGCACTACCGCAACGCGGCCGGGCTGCGCGGCGGCACCCGGCATGCAACCGTGGCTGAAATGCGGGTGGGCGTTGTGCACCGCAGGCGCGCCATGCGTGGCCCAGCGGGTGTGGGCAATGCCGGTACCGCCGCTCAAGTGCTCGGTTCGCACCTGTTCCAGCAGCTCGGCCACGCGCTGGGTGCTGCGGGCGCGCACCAGGCCACCGGTTGCGGTCGGGTCCAGGCTGGCGGCGTGAATGGCCACGCCGCAGGAGTCGTAGCCGCGGTATTCGAGGCGCTGCAAGCCCTGGACGAGCGTGGGAACGATGTCATAGAGCGCAACCGCGCCAACGATGCCGCACATGGAAAGCCTTTGCTGTGGAAAGAACAGGCGGAATACTAGGTTTTGCGATTAGAAATGTGTGGCATTGTTTTTCAAAAATTATTTCCATAAAATTCATATATCCTGGTATGTGAAATATATGGAAACTTTATTGCTTGATAGTATTGATTTAGAACTTCTTGCGGCGCTGCAGCAAGACGCCACCCCCACCAACCAGCAACTCGCTGCGCTACTGGGGATATCACCTCCCACCTGCCTGCGCCGCGTGCGCCGGCTGCGAGAGGCCGGGCTCATCGCGCGCCAGGTGGCCATCTTGGACCCTGAGGTGCTGGCAGCCGCACTGGGCCATGGCCTGCATGCCATTGGTGAAGTGCTGCTGGACCGACAGACCGCCGAGGCGCAGGACGCCTTCGAGGCGCGCGCCGTGGCCGAGCCCTGCGTGGCGCAGTGCTGGCGCATGGCCTCGGGGGCTGACTTTGTGCTGGTGCTGCAAGTGCGCGACATGCCGCACTACCTGGCGCTGGCCGCGCGCCTGTTCACGCAGGATGCCAACGTGCGCAACGTCAAACTGCACTTCGCCACGCGCCGAGCGAAATTCGAGACAAAACTGCCCCTTGCGCAGGCGCAGTAAGCGCTTGCAGCTATCAAATATTTCTCACTCTGAGACACTGTCCGACGTGCAGCGCAAAGCGCTTGGGATGTCCTGCATCACCCTCGCGAGGCTGTGATGGTGCGGATCGGGATGGGCCGCAAGGCGTCTTTTTGCAGCCAATAACGGGCTATTGGCAAGAAAAGCAAGGCAGCGGACCGCCCGATTCCGTGCCGTCGCAGACCGCAGGAAGTGCTGCAGGACATCCCTTAGCGTAGAGTTCACACTATGGCCTGAGCCACCCCAACACGGAGTCCTGCCGAATGGAATTCAAGGATTACTACCAGACGCTGGGCGTAGAGAAAAGCGCCAGCCAGGACGAAATCAAAAAAGCCTTTCGCAAGCTGGCGCGCAAGTACCACCCTGACGTAAGCAAAGAGGCGGACGCGGCCGCCAAAATGGCCCAGCTGAACGAAGCCAACGCCGTGCTCTCCGACCCGGAAAAGCGCGCCGCCTACGACAGCGTCAGCGCGCAGGCGGCCGCCCAAGGGGCGCGCGGCGGCGGCGAGTTTCGCCCACCGCCAGGCTGGGATACCGGCTTTGAATTCTCGGGCGGCCCGTCTGAGGGCGGCGGTGGCGACTACAGCGACTTCTTCGAGCAGCTCTTTGGCCAGGCCGCGCGCCAGCGCGGCGGTGCAGGCAGTGCCGGTGGGTTTGGCCAAGGCGGCGGCCATGCGGCCCGGCGC
>JBATPF010000463.1:0-5455 GCA_049291355.1 Giesbergeria sp. | reverse complement strand
CCAACGGGCCGCTGCAGACGAGGCTGCCGGCGCGCACCGGACGCGTTCGGGCTGCGTGGGCGATGAGATCGCCAAAGCCAAAGGGCATGCCGGCCGCACCATCGCAAAGCCCGAACTTGCGTCCGTTCAGCCCCACCTGCAGCGCCAGGGCAACGCGGCCAGCGTCCCACGCGGCGCCGATTTCATCCAATGTGACCGCCACCGGGCTGAAGGCTGTGGCCGGCCGGCTGAGAAGTGGCCCCTGGCCGGCGGCGCGCTCGCGTGCCTCCAGCGCGCGCAGGCTGAGGGTGTTGGCCAGCAGGACGAGGCGCACGCCATCAAGCGCCTGGGCCGGTGTGCTGGCGGTGGCAATGTCGCCGGTAATCACCGCGAGGCCAGCGCCGAAGTCGATCTCCATCGCCAAGCTGGCGGCGGCGATGTCGGCGCAGGCGCCCAGCAGCGCGTCGCCAGCGAGCTGGACCATCTCGGGCATGCCGGGGCGTGCCGCGCCCTCTTCGCTCGTCGGTGCGACGCCCTGCAGGCACTGGTAAGCGCGCGGCAGCGGCGCCATGCATTGCTGCGGATCGAAAGGGAAGGCGTGGTGGGTGCGGCCGGCGTTCAGCGCGTCCGACAGATCCTGCAGTTGCGGCGCGAAAAAACCCCAGTCTTCCAGCACCGGCTGGAGGCGGTTGGCGATGCCGGTGGCGTAGTGGGCATGGGCGAGATCGCGCGAGACGACGACCAATTGGCCGTCGCGCGAGCCGTCCTTCAACGTAGCGAGCTTCATGGAGCGTGAGGGTAGTGACTGCGGCGGCGCAACAGGCGCGCCACGACGCCCGCATGGTACGCGAGCGCCTCGCCCAGCCTGCAGGGTCGCTGCGTTCTCGCGGCCAGGGGTGGTAACGTGGCAGTGTGTTGTCAACCTACGCCATGATCCCTCGGCGCCTCCTCTTCCTGCTCACCGCCCTGGTGCTGGCCCTGCATGCGCTGCTGCTGTCGGGCGCCTCGGCCAGCAACCGGCGTCCTACCGCGAGCGCGCCGCCGGTGTTTGAGACCCGCACCATCCGCGCCCCTGTGGCCGCGAAAGCGCCGAGTGCTCCTGTGGCCAGCGCAAAGCCCAAGCGAGCCAAGCCAGCCACTGCGGCGCCAGCCAAGGCGCGCTCCGTTGCGTCTCCCGCTGGGTCGGCGCATGGCGAGCTAGCCACCGCTTCGCCGGCCCTTGCCAGCCCGGCATGGCTTGCGCCCAGCCAGAGCGAGCTACTGGCCCTGGACGCCTCCGGTGAAAACGAAGCTGCCGGGCTCGCGCCGGCCGGGCAGGATGCGCCCGCGCAGCCCACCGAAGCGCCCGTGCGTACAGCTTCTGCCCCTGCGCAAGAGCCCCTTCCCCCCCCAACGGGCGAGATCGCACCGGTGAAGCTCCCGCCGCCAATGCGCCTGAGTTTTGAGGTCACCGGCCGGGCACGCGGTTTTGGCTACAACGCACAGGCCGAGCTGCTGTGGCAACACGACGCCACCAGTTACAGCGCCCAGCAGGAAGTGAAGGTGATCTTTCTGGGCTCACGCTCGCAGAGCAGCGTCGGCAGCGTCACCGAGCGCGGCCTGCAGCCGCGTCGCTTTGGAGACCGCTCGCGCAGCGAGCGCGCCGCGCATTTCGACTTTGCCAATGGGCGTGTGACGTTCAGCGCCAACACGCCGGCCGCCCCCATCGAGCCGGGCGCGCAAGACCGGCTGAGCGTGTTCCTGCAGCTGGCCAGCATGCTGGGCGCTGCACCTGAGCGCTACCCCACCGGGAAACAAATCGCCATGACCACGGTGAGCGCCAGGGCGGCCGATGTCTGGACCTTCACCGTCGAAGGCGAGCAAACGCTGGACCTTCCGGTGGGCACGATGCACACCGTGCAACTGCAGCGTCTGCCCCGGCGCGACTACGACCAGAAAGCCCAGGTCTGGCTTGCCCCCGAACTGGGCTACCTGCCGGCGCGCATCCGCATCACCGAGACCAATGGCGACTTCGTTGAGCTCAATCTGAGGGGACACGAAGCGCCTTGAGAAGGCGGATTGTCGGATCGAGGCCACGCTGTAGGCGCAAACAGACAAGCCGTGCAGTCATTGCGAGCGCTTGAACTCTGGCGCATCGAATCCATCTGACAATGAACACAAGCGCAGGAGGAACGCCATGAACATGCTCTACGACTCGGATTCTTTTGTGGTGGTGCACATGCTGCCCGATGCCGACCGCGTGGAGGTTTCCTCCGACGACGGGCCGGCGCCGCTGCAGTTGGCGCGCCACGGTTTTGAAATTGTCGACAAACGCACCGGCAAGGAGGTCTACCTCGACGGCTCCTGGGCCGAGATGTTCCAGCTCCAGATCCTGGCCTGGCAGCGCGATGCGCCCACCCAGGAAGAGGTGGAAGACACGCTGGAAGGCTATACCGGGCTGGCACAGCACCCAGTGGTGGTGCATTAGCGCTAAGTTTTATAGATAAATTAGGCCTCTAGCGCTTATTGCACAAGCCAAGTAAGCTACAAAACAAATAGCAATTATTGCGTGGCACCGCGCCGCTGCCGCATGTCGCGTCCCATGGCCAGCAGCGCGCCTGCATCCATGGCCGCGCGCGGCTGGGTAGACCCACTCTTCTTCGGTGCGGATGTGCTCTGCATAGCCGGCAGCAAAAGCGTCCAGTGCCGCCAACTGCTCGGCAGAAAACTGCGTGATGCTTCCGCCTGCCAGCGCCAGCAAGGCGCTGCGGGCCAGCGTCCAGCGCTGCGCCATGGCGACATGCTCGGCCTGCAGGCGCGTTACGGCCACAAGCAAGGCTTCGTCCTGCACCGCGTGCAAGGCGGGAAAGACATGGCGTTCCTCGTCTTCATGGTGCAAGGGCGCAGCGATGTCGAAATAGCGCAGCACATCGCGCGCAGCGCTGCGGGCCGACGCGTCGCAGCCCTTGGTTTGCAGGTGCTCACACAGGCGCTGCTGCAGTGCCAGCGTGCGCTGCACGCGCTCGTGGCAGGCTTCCAGCATCTCAAACGGGGTATCGAAACCGACGGCCGGCGCACCAAAGCCGGGCAGAGGGATGCCGCGAGAAGGGCTGGCCACCGTCAGTCGATTTGCACCGTGTGACCCGTGCGGTCAAACGGGATCAAACCCGAATGCACGCCGCGCTTGATGGCGTCCACCATGCTCTCCAGCGGCAGTTCGGCGTCGCCGCTGGTGGGCGCACGGTTCAAGGTGCCCGACATGGCGGCGGCAAAAACCAAAGTCCAGTCCTTGCCGAACTGGGCTGCCTCCTGGACCAGCGCGTCAAACGACGCCAACTCGTCAGGCGCCTTGTCCACGCACATCTGGGGCACCAGCGCACCCCCTTCGCCCTGGGCAAAGCGCTCGCGCTGGGCAGGGGTGGCGTCGTCGGGCAATTCGACACCGGCAAACACAAACAGCAGGCGCTGGGGCTCGGGCTGCACGCGTGCGGCTTGCAACAGATCGTCAAAACAGGAGATTTCCATGGGCTGATTCCGGGGTTCAAAAAAACGGTGGCGCTTGTTCAGGGCGCAAGGGAAGGCGGCACCTGCACGTCCAGCAGGTCCAGATACGCAGCGGGGGCTGGCCGAACCCGGGCACGTTTGGGCGACACCACAGTGCCAATGTTGACGAAACACAGCGCCTGCTGCCCGGGTGCGAGGCCAAACAGCGTGCGCAACGGGTGGGAGGCCAGCGCCTTGCCGCTGGTCAGCGCCGAGCCAAAACCCAGCGCTGTGGCCATCAGCAGCATGTTTTGGACCGCACAGCCGGCCGACACAATGCGCTCGCTCGCCTCGATCTCGGGGTCGCCGCAGGCCAGGTCCACCACCACCAGCAGCAGCACCGGGGAGCGAAAAGCCTTTTCGCGCGCCTGAGCCAGTTGCTCGGGCGTGGCCAGTGCATCGCGCTCGTGCAAAGCCTGGCCAAAGGCCGCAGCGAGCGCGGGCCGCGCTGCGGCAGGCACCTGCACAAAGCGCCAGGGCAGCAACTGGCCATGGTCCGGCGCGTGCGCTGCGCTGGCCAGGATGTGCGCCAACTGCGTCGGCGTGGGTGCGGGCTCGCCCAGCCGCTTGGGCAAAATGGTCTGGCGCGCCTGCATCAGCGCTGCCGCAAAGTCTGCGCATTCCTGCCCGGAGGCAAACGCAGCGTGGGAGGCCGTGTCGTGCATAGCCGCCATTGTCACCCGGCACGCCCGTCAGGGCGCAGCCGGCCGTACCAGGAGGCAAGGCGCCGCGCCCATTCCAGCACGGCTGCGGCCCACAGCACGGCAGCGAGCAGCAGCACAAGCGGCGCGATGGGCCCGGCCTGCACCGCAATCAAGCGCAGAACCACCGCCACCTGCAGTAGGCAGAACAAGACCCATACCGCGTTGTCCGCCACCTGCGCGCGGCCACTGTGCCCCGCAGACACCCGAGTCACCATGGCCAGCATCAGCGAGGCGAAGCACCCCATGCCCAGCACGTGCGTGGCACCCAGGCTCCACTGCGGTTCGCCAGCCAGGGCGAGCCAGCGGGCAGCGCCACGCAAGACAAAGGCCAGGCCCAGCCAGACGAACCCCAGGAAAAACATGCGCAGCAAGCGGTTGCGCAGGCTCTGGCGCCGCGCCCAGCCCCAGGCGCGCCAGAGCAAAACGGTGCCGACTGCCCATTCTGCCAAGCCGTGCAGCAGTTCCCACGCAAAGCTCCAGGGCGCTGTGAGCGCATCCGCATCCATCCACACCGCCAGCGCCTCGAAACCGGCCGTCCCCGCGAGCAAGCCCAGGGTGCCCCAAGGGTTGTCACTGCCTGTGCCGTGATCTGACGGCAGCGAAAAAAAGGGCAGCATGCGGTGCGCCACGGTAACGAACACCAGGCCATCGAGCCCCCAGAGGGCGGTGAGAACGAACCGGCGGGCCACACCGGGCGCGCCGAGTGCCAAAGCCAGTGCAAGGCCAGCGACACACACCGTGCCCGCTATGAACGCCACGGCAATCACGCGCGCATGCGTGCGATCCTCGGCCTGACTTTGCCGCAGCAGGCCCCAGAACAGGAGGCTGATCCACACCATGCCAAGCAAGGCCAGGCTTGCACCAGTCAGTGCCAACGCCGGTTGCACTTGGGCGCCCAGCAACCAAACTAACCAGCCGAGTGCCAGCAAGATCAAAGGCGGGAGGAGCCTGCGCACCGGCCAGGGCGGCACGCGCAGCCATTTGGGCCCGGCGGTGAAGAGAAAACCCGAGAAGAAGAGCGGAAAAAAACCGAACACCATGAGCGCGCCGTGCGCCAACGCGCCGGGCAGCACCGGCTCCATGACGGTAGCACCGGCCGCGCGCGACGCCTGGATCAGCGCCCACCACAGCGCCGATGCGGCCAGCAGGAGCAAGGCGAGAAAAAAGGCTAGACGGTGGGGCGCGATCAGCAGATGCGCCGCACGCCAGCGCAGGTCCAGCCGCGCGCGCGCTTCGGCCGAGGGCTTGCT
>JBATPF010000462.1:0-4009 GCA_049291355.1 Giesbergeria sp. | reverse complement strand
GGTGGGTGCTGGTGTGGGGGCTCTGGGCACCTACATCTGGTCGCGCAACATGGAAAACCAGCGCCGCAGCATGGAGCAAGCAACGCGCGGAACCGGCGTCGGCGTGACGCAGACGTCCGACAACCAGCTCAAGCTGGAGATTCCGAGCGACATCTCCTTTGACACCAACAGCAGTGACATCCGCGGCGCCTTCCGTCCGTTGCTGGACCAGTTCGCCCAGGGTCTGCGAGACAACCCGCGCACCGATGTGCGCATCGTGGGCCACACGGACAGCACGGGCAACGATGCGGTGAACAACCCGCTGTCGGTGGACCGCGCCGCCAGCACGCGCAGCTACTTGGCCGCGCGCGGCGTAGACCCGGCGCGCATTCAGGTGGAAGGCCGGGGTTCGCACCAACCCATTGCCAGCAACGACAGCGGCGAAGGGCGCGCGCGCAATCGGCGCGTAGAAATTTACGTCGGCGAACGCGGTTGAAGTCGCTTGGAAACCCCCTAGAAAACCCGGTGCCGCAGCGCCGGCAACTGGCGGCGCACCTGCGCCAATCGGGCCGGATCGGCATCCGTCAGCACCAGGCCTGCGCCCTCGGGCAGCGCACCCAAAACCTCGCCCCAGGGGTCGATCAGTAGGCTCTGGCCCCAGGTGCGGCGGCCGGTTTCATGCCTTCCGCCCTGCGCTGCCGCCAGCACAAACGCCTGGTTTTCGATGGCGCGCGCGCGCAGCAGCACCTCCCAGTGGGCGCTACCGGTGGTCCAGGTGAATGCGGCCGGCACCAGCAGCAGATCGGCGCCGGCGGCCGCGTGCAAGCGGTAAAACTCGGGAAAGCGCAGGTCGTAGCAGACAGACAGTCCGACACACCAAGTGTGACCGGCCCGGTCTTTGAGCGGGAACTGCACGGGGGCGCTACCCGGCTCGATGGTGCGGCTTTCGTCAATCTGCTCGCTCCCGTGCGCCAAGCGGAACAGGTGCACCTTGTCATAGCGTGCCACGCAGCGGCCCTGGGGCGAATACGCAAGCGAGCTGTTGCGCACCCGGTGCGCGTCCTCCGACACCAGCGGCAGGGTGCCGCCCACAATCCAGAGCCCCAGGTCTTGCGCTGCGCGCGCCAGAAAGTCCTGCACCCGGCCTTTGCCCGGCGTTTCGGCCAGGGCAAGCTTGTCGCGCTCGTGCAGGCCCATGGCAGAAAAATACTCCGGCAACAACGCCAGCTCGGCCCCTTCGGCCGCGGCGCGCTCCAGCAAGCTTTGCGCCGTGGCCAGGTTGCCCAGGACGTGCGCTTCAGAAACCATTTGCAGTGCGGCGATTTTCATGGCTTGTCCTCGGTGACGGGTGCGCTGGCGCCTGCCGCCGGCGCGGCGGCAGGCGGTGCGCCCAGACGGCGGCGTGGAAGTTTGGTGACTTCAGGATCGCTCCAGGTGCCGCGAATGGAATACTCCTGCGTGGCAGCGGCAATCAGTGGGCCCCGCAAAAACACTTGCGCGAGAAAGCTGCCCAGGCCAATCACCGGATTGATGGCGGTGGCCACGAGCGAGGCGGTGAGTGCGTTGATCTCCGGCACCACGACGACATGCAAGTCCTGCGTTTCTTGTCCAATGTCGGCGCGCCCTTCCATCAGCACGGCGGCGTTGACGCCCTTCATCTGCAGGTTGTTGGTGGTGGCCACGCCGCGCTCAATGCCCACGTCGCCGCGCACAAAGTCAAACGCGAAACCTTGGCTGAAGAGATCGCGGAAATCGAGCGCAAACCGGCGCGGCAGCGCCTGGAGGCTGAGCACGCTGAGCAACTTGGCCAAGCCTGGCTCCGCTTTGAGAAACTGGCCAGCGCCCACATCGAGATGGATTTGGCCGGTCATGGAACGGTAGTCGGGGCTGATGGGCGCACCCAGCCAAGCCACCTGTCCCTCCATGCGCCCGCGCCCACGCCGCACCACATCCTGCATGCCCATGCGCGCCAGCAATTCGCCCGCATCGCGCATGTCGAGGGAGAAGTTCAGCACCGTGCGGCGCTGCACTGCGGCGCCAGCCAGCCCACCGCCCCCGGCCGAGCGGGGGCCGCTGATCTGTGTCCAGTTGCCACTGGCGGTCAGCGCCGCCTCGGGGGTCGAAAGATTGAACTTGTTCAGGCGCCATTCGCGCGGTGCGTCTGCGGCGCCGCGGTTGCGCGCATCGATTTCCAGGCGCCCCAATTTGCGCCCGCGCAGCTCAAACGCCTCCACCACGATGTCAAGCGCCGGCAGGCTGGCCGGCTGCTCGGCCAGCAAGTTGTCCACCTCGCTCACCGCACTTTCCGGCAACGACAGGCGCGAAAGGCGCGCAAAAAGACCACCGGCTCCCGACTCACCTGCAGACTGGCGGTACTCCAGGTAGCCCGCCAGCTCCCGGGCATCCAGGTTGGCGCGCCACACTGCGCCTTCGCGCGAGCCTCCCACCACCAGGTCATGCAGCGTGCGGCCAGCCACGCGCAGGCTGCCCGCCTGCAAGGCAAAGCTGTCCGGCAGGTACGCTTGCAGCGCACCGGGCACGGCGGACGCGGCCTTTGTCGTGCCGGCTTTGACCGTACTGGCTGCGCCGCTCCCGGCGGACAGCACGGCTTGCCAGGCGTCCACATCGAGCGCACCAAAACGCAGATTCGCCTCCACGCTGCCGCTCGCCGGCCCGCGCGCCTCGTTGGCCGGTACACCCAGAGCCATGCTGCCGCCCAGTACTTTGGGCTCGCCAGCGCCCAGCTCGCGCAGGTAACTCAGCGCGCCCAGCGTTCCGATCTCCACGCTCAGGCGGTCCTGCAGCGGCGCCGCGCCCGGCGTCCCCGCCAGGGACGCAGCCGTCAACTGGTTTTCGAAGCGCACTGGGAGGCTGGCATCGGCCGGCTTGGTGAGGGGTGCGGGCAGGTTCAGCGCCAGGCCCTGCAGGCTGGTGGCCAGCGCGATCTCGGCGACGCCGCGGCGCACCGTCAAACCCAGCGTATAGGGCGCGCTGCCCGAAGCACGCCGGGCCAGCTCCGACAACAGCCCCAGCTCGCGCGCCTGCTGCAGTCCCTCGGCGCTGGCGGTGCCCTGCACGCGCAACTGCACGCTGGGCGGTTGCGCAGGCGTGCTGCGCAGTCCGCCTTCGATGCGCACATCGCCGCCCAATGCGCGGGCCTGCAAGCCCGCCAGCGAAAACCCGCTCTCCGTGAACTGCACGCTGCCTCGCGCACGCGCCAGCAGAGGCGTGTCGGGCGTGATCCGCACATCGCTGCCGGCCAACTTGAGGCTGCCCTGCACTTTGGAGGCCGTCAGCTGACCAATGGGCAATTGCAGGCGCAGGCGCAGCTCACCATTCCCTGTGCCGGTGGCCTGCGCCAAGGCCTTTCCGGTCATCCCCCCCAAGGGCGATTGCGCCACAAAGGCCAGCAGCTCCGACAAGGGTCCGCGGGCATCGGCGGCGACGCTCACGACACTGTGCGACAGATCGGGAATCTGCGCTTCGACACCGCTGGCCACCACGCCGGAGCGCCCAGCAAAGCCGCCGGTCGCCCCTTTGACCTGCATGCCCGAGCGCTCGAAAATCAGCTCGCCCGAGAGCTTGACCAAAGCTGGCCAAGGCACTTCGCCTTCGTGCTGCAGTTGGGGAGGCACGTAGGCATAGGTCACATCCTGCACGCGCGCGGCGATCCGGAAGTCCCCCTGGCGCGGGTCGTTGAACGGCATGTCGTGCAAATCGCCCCGAACGCGAAAAGTCACGCTGCTGGCGCGCCCGGCCTGGACCGCGTCGCGCACATAGTGGCGCGCCTCGGCGGGCACCACCAGCGGCAGGTAGCGGTGCACCCGCGTACCGTCGGCACGCTGCAACTGGCCGCTGAGGTCCAACACGCCGGGAAAGCGTGCCTTGGCGGACGACTTTGTCGGGTCGCTGGTGTGCCAGCTGGCGGTGGCTTCGCCGGCCGCGTCGGCGTTGGCAAACTGCGCACGCGGCACCTGCACCGAGATGCGCTCGCCTTCGCGCTTCCAGTTCACTTCTGCCTGCAGTCGGG
>JBATPF010000461.1:0-4097 GCA_049291355.1 Giesbergeria sp. | reverse complement strand
GGCGACGTGGCCATGCCTGCGGCTGCCAAGCTGCTGGCCGATAACAACTTGTCGACGGCCAGCGTTGCGGGCACCGGCCGCGATGGTCGCGTGACCAAGGGCGACGTGCTGGGCGCCCTGGCCTCCGGTACGGCGAAGGCTGCACCCGCTGCCGCGCCCAGCAGCATTCCCACGGGGGTACCGACCCAATCGCTGCCGCAGGTGGCTGCGCCTTCCAGCAAGACGAACCTGGGCGAGCGACCCGAGCAGCGGGTGCCCATGAGCCGGCTGCGCGCACGCATTGCCGAGCGCCTGCTGCAATCGCAAGCCACGAATGCCATCCTGACCACGTTCAACGAAGTGAACATGGCGCCGGTGATGGATATGCGCAAGAAGTTCCAGGACGCGTTCACCAAAGAGCACGGCGTCAAGATCGGCTTCATGAGCTTCTTCGTCAAAGCTGCGGTGCACGCGCTCAAGAAGTTCCCGGTCATCAACGCCAGCATCGACGGCAACGACGTGGTCTACCACGGCTACTTCGACATCGGCATTGCTGTGGGCAGCCCGCGCGGCCTGGTGGTACCCATTTTGCGCAATGCCGACCAGATGAGCTTTGCCGACATCGAGAAGAAGATTGCCGAGTTCGGCAAGAAGGCGCAGGAAGGCAAGCTCGGCATCGAGGAGATGACCGGCGGTACCTTCTCGATCAGCAACGGCGGCACCTTTGGTTCCATGCTCTCGACGCCCATCATCAACCCGCCGCAGTCGGCCATCCTGGGCGTGCACGCCACCAAGGACCGCGCGGTGGTGGAGAACGGGCAGATCGTCATCCGCCCGATGAACTACCTGGCCCTGTCGTACGACCACCGCATCATCGACGGCCGCGAAGCCGTGCTGGGCCTGGTGGCAATGAAAGAAGCGCTGGAAGATCCGTCACGTCTTCTCTTTGACATCTAGCCACTGTGCGTGGCCAACCCACCCGCGCAGCGCCTTGGAGGCGCTGCGCTTGGTGGGTTTTTTACCCTATTGAACAAGGTTTCCCATGAGCAAACAATTCGACGTTATCGTCATCGGCGGTGGCCCCGGAGGCTACATTGGCGCCATTCGCGCGGCACAACTGGGCTTCAATGTGGCCTGTATCGACGAGTGGAAGAACGACAAGGGTGGTCCTGCGCCCGGCGGCACCTGCACCAACGTGGGCTGCATTCCATCGAAGGCGCTGTTGCAGTCGTCCGAGCATTTCGAACACGCCAACAAGCACTTCGCCGAGCACGGCATCACCGCCACCGGCGTGAAGATGGACGTGGCGAAGATGGTCGGCCGCAAAGACGCGGTGGTCAAACAGAACAACGACGGCATCCTGTACCTGTTCAAGAAGAACAAGATCAGCTTTTTCCATGGCCGCGGCTCGTTTGTCCAAGCGGTCGATGGCGGTTACGAGATCAAGGTCACCGGCAGCACTGAGGAGACGCTGACGGCGAAGCAGGTCATCGTCGCGACGGGTTCCACTGCGCGCGTCTTGCCCGGCGCAGAGTTCGACGAAGAGCGCATTCTGTCGAACGACGGCGCGCTGCGCCTCGGGGCTGTTCCCAAGACACTTGGCGTGATCGGTTCGGGCGTCATCGGCCTGGAGCTGGGCTCGGTCTGGCGCCGCCTGGGCGCCGATGTAACCATCCTCGAAGGCTTGCCCACCTTCCTCGGCGCGGTGGATGAGCAAATTGCCAAAGAAGCCAAAAAGGCGTTTGACAAGCAGGGCCTCAAGATCGAGCTGGGCGTGAAAATCAGCGAGGTCAAATCCGGCAAGAAGGGCGTCAGCATTGCCTACACCAACGCCAAGGGCGAGGCCCAGTCGCTGGCGGTGGACAAGCTCATCGTCTCCATCGGCCGCGTCCCCAACACCATTGGCCTGAATGCTGAGGCCGTGGGCCTGCAGCTCGACGAGCGCGGCGCCATCGTCGTAGATGCCGATTGCAAGTCCAACCTGCCCGGTGTCTGGGCCGTGGGCGATGTGGTGCGCGGCCCCATGCTGGCCCACAAGGCCGAGGAAGAGGGCGTAGCCGTGGCTGAGCGCATGGCAGGCCAGCACGGACACGTCAACTTCAACACCATTCCCTGGGTCATCTACACCAGCCCCGAGATCGCCTGGGTGGGCCGCACCGAGCAGCAGCTCAAAGCGGACGGCGTGCAGTACAAAGCCGGCACCTTCCCGTTCCTGGCCAATGGCCGTGCGCGCGCCCTGGGCGACACCACGGGCATGGTGAAGTTTCTGGCCGACGCAAGCACCGACGAAATTTTGGGCGTGCACATCGTCGGCCCGCAAGCCAGCGAGCTCATTGCCGAGGCCGTGGTGGCCATGGAATTCAAAGCCAGCAGCGAAGACATCGCGCGCATCTGCCACGCGCACCCCACCCTGTCCGAATCGATGAAAGAAGCGGCGCTGGCGGTGGACAAGCGCACGCTGAACTTCTAAGGTAAAAAATAGTAGTTTAATTGGCATCTAGCGCTTACTGAGTAAGCGTTAGAAGCTATGTTTTTAATAGCGAAAGAGATATTTGCCCAATTCCGTCGTCAAAGCCTACAGGGCTGAACTGACCGCCAAGGGCTACCAAAGCGACCCGGCGCAAGAGCGCGCCGTGGCCGCGCTGCAGCGCTGCGCGAACGACTGGGCGCGATACAAGTCCAAGCGCTCCACTGCGCTGAAGAAGTTGGTCAACCACCCCGACATCCCGCGTGGCGTCTACATGTATGGTGGCGTCGGGCGCGGCAAAAGCTTTCTCATGGAGTGCTTCTTCAACGCCGTGCCGCTCAAGCGCAAGGTGCGGTTGCACTTCCACGAATTCATGCGCGAAGTGCACCGGGAGCTCGCGGGCCTGCAGGGCACGGCCGACCCGCTCGATGTGCTGGGCGCGCGCATTGCCAAGCGCTACAAGCTGATCTGCTTTGACGAATTCCATGTGGCGGACATCACCGACGCGATGATCCTGCACCGCTTGCTGGCGGCGATGTTTGCAAGTGGCGTAGGTTTTGTAACTACGTCAAATTTCAAGCCCGACGAGCTCTACCCCAACGGCCTGCACCGCGACCGCATCCTGCCTGCGATCGCCCTGCTGAACGACCGGCTCGAAGTCATCAATGTGGACAACGGCACCGACTACCGAGGCCGCACCATGGAGCAAGTGCAGCTCTACCACACGCCGCTGGGCCCCGAGGCCGACGCCGCCATGTCGGCCGCGTTCGATCGGCTCGCCGAGGTGCGCGACGAAGACCCGGTGCTGCACATCGAATCGCGCGAAATCATCGCGCGGCGCAAGGCGGGCGGCGTGGTGTGGTTTGACTTCAAAGCGCTGTGCGGCGGCCCACGCTCGCAAAACGACTATCTGGAAATTGCCTCGCAGTTCCATACCGTGCTGCTCTCCGACGTGCCGCACATGCCCGTCAGCATGGCCTCACCGGCAAGGCGCTTCACCTGGCTCATTGATGTGCTGTACGACCGGCGCGTCAAGCTCATCCTATCGGCCGCCGTGCCGCCCGAGGAGCTGTATACGGAAGGGCCATTGGTGCACGAGTTTCCGCGGACCGTCTCGCGCCTGAACGAGATGCAGTCTCGGGAGTTTCTCGCCCTTGAGCGGCGCGTGGTGGATACGGGGCTCACATGAAGCCATTCCTGCATGGGTTTTTCGGCGCGGCCCTGCTGCTGGCAGGGCTGGCCGGCCCTGCGCTGGGGCAGGACGGGGCTGCCGAACGCGCACAGAACGAGAAGCATCTCAAGGAACAGCGCGCCGCGATTGACCAGCGGCTGGCGATTCAAGAGTCGGCCTGTTACCAGCGCTTTGTCGTCAGCAGCTGCCTGCGCAGTGCCCGCCGGCAGGCGCGTGAGGAGCGCACGCTGTTGCAACAGGCTGAAAACGCGCGCAAGGAGGAGCTGCGCCGCAGCCGCGCGGCGCAGCATGAGCAGAATCTGACGGAGCGTCAGCAGCAAGCGGCAGAGGCGGCGCCACAGCCTGATGCCGCCCATGCAAAGCTGCCTCGCGTGCACAGTGCCGCGCCGCCCGGCGCCCGCGCTGCCAGCCCGTCGAAAGCCCGTGAAGTGCAAGCAGAGCAGGCGCGCACCAGCGCGC
>JBATPF010000460.1:0-1551 GCA_049291355.1 Giesbergeria sp. | reverse complement strand
CTGCGCTGCGACCGCTTCGCGCAGCGGTCCGTAGCCTTCGCTGGCGGCGTACTGCAGGGCGGCTGCGCCGTCGTGCTGCAACACCGTGGCGCAGGCGCGGGCAAAGTCGTCCACCGGGAAGGTGCGTGGCGACGGCAGGCCGCCGGCCAGGCTGACGATGCCCGGCTTCTCCGTGAGTTTCAGAATTTCGCGGATGACCGAGGGGTTCATCTTTTTGGTGCGGTTGGCGAGTGTCCAGGACATGAAAGTCTCCTTGGGTTGGGAAGGTGCGCTCACTGATGCTGGGGTTCAGCGCAGCGGCGATGTCGCCACCGCCGCCGGGTGGGCGATGGCGGCCGGGCGGGAAAATTGTTTTCCAATCAATACCGTCGCCACCACGGACGCGGCGAAGGCGAGCGTGACGCCGTCCAGCGCCTCGCCCAGGAGCGGCACGGCCGCCAGAATGGAAAGAAACGGCTGCAATAGCTGTGCCTGGCTCACGCGCAGGGCGCCGCCCAGCATCAGGCCGCGGTACCAGGCAAAAAAACCGGCCCACATGGAGAACACGCCGACGTAGAGCAGACCTCCCCAGGCAGACGGTGCCACCGCGTGCTGCGGCCAAAGCCACAGCGTGCCGGGCAGCGAAACGGGCAGCGCCAGAACGCAGACCCAGCAAATAACGCGCTCTGCACCGAGTTCCGGCGTGACCTGCGCACCATAGATGTAGCCAATGGAGGCCGCGAATACGGCGCCCAGCAGCAGCAAGTCGGCCCACTCGAAGCCAAAGCCAGAGCCGTGCTGGTGCGCGCGCAGCACCGAGAACATCACCACCAAGAGGCTGCCGGCAACGGCGCAGACCCAAAAACCCAGTCGGGCGCGCTGGTGCAGTACCCAGGCTGCCACCGCAGCGGTCACCAGTGGCAGCAGCGCGGTGATCACCGCGGCGTGGCTGGAGGTGACGATGCGCAGGGCGTAGCCCAGCAGCAGCGGGTAGCCCACCGCGTTGCCGAGTACGGCCAGGCCGAGCGGCTTCCAGTGGTGGCGTTTGGGCAGGGGCGAGCGGGTGGTCAGCAGAAAAATCACCGACAGGCAGCCCGCGAGCGCGGCGCGCGCCAGCGTCACGAACCAGGGCGAGAGCTGCGGCGCGTCGTGCGTGCCGGTGGCCAACCGCGTCATCGGCAGCGTGACGGCAAAGATGGCGACGCCCAAAATGCCCAGGGCCATGCCCAGGGTTTCGTCCTTGCGCTTCATGTGCGCAGCATCCAGACGGCGGTGAGCACCAGCACCAGCGCCATCGTGCGGTTGAACCACAGCAGGCGCGCGCCCTGTGCCAGCCAGTGGCGCAGCAGGGCGCCCGTGCTGGCATACAAGAGATTGCTGGAAAAGGCGAAGACCAGCATCACGGGCAAGACCACCGCAAGGCGCTGCAGGCTGTCGCTGCGCCCCGCCACCCAGCCAGCAACGATGGTCAACGCCAGCAGCCAGGCTTTGATGTTGACGAACTGCAGCGCCACGCCTTGCCAGAAGCCCACGCGCATGCGGCCGCTGTCGGCTTCGGCGAGTTGGCTGCTT
>JBATPF010000459.1:0-2434 GCA_049291355.1 Giesbergeria sp. | reverse complement strand
CCTCAACATTGAGGCGCGGCTGACGCAACTCGTCGGCGACGCCGGCAAGCGGCTGCACACCGGCCGCAGCCGCAACGACCAGGTGGCCACCGACGTGCGCCTGTGGCTGCGCGGCGAGATCGACCTGATTGCTGCGCTGCTTGCAGACCTGCAGCGCGCCCTTGTCGAGGTGGCCAGCCGCAATGTGGAAGTCATCATGCCCGGCTTCACCCATTTGCAGGTGGCCCAACCCGTGAGCTTTGCCCACCACCTGCTCGCCTACGTAGAAATGTTTGCCCGCGACTTTGAGCGCATGGCGGACGTGCGCCGCCGTGTCAACGTGCTGCCGCTGGGCAGTGCGGCACTCGCCGGCACCACGTACCCGCTGGACCGCGAGCGCGTGGCGCGCACACTGGGCATGGTCAATGCGAGCGGCGCCGCCTGCGTCTGCCAGAACAGCCTGGACGCGGTGAGCGACCGCGACTTTGCCATTGAATTTTCTGCCGCCGCCAGCCTGGTGATGGTGCACATCAGCCGCCTGTCAGAGGAGCTGGTGCTGTGGATGAGCCAGAACTTCGCCTTCATCCGCATTGCCGACCGCTTTACCACCGGATCGTCGATCATGCCGCAGAAGAAAAACCCCGACGTGCCCGAACTGGCGCGCGGCAAGGCCGGCCGCGTGGTGGGCCATTTGATGGCGCTGATCACGCTGATGAAAGGCCAGCCCCTGGCCTACAACAAGGACAACCAGGAAGACAAAGAGCCCTTGTTCGACACCGTGGACACGCTCAAGGACACGCTGCGCATCTTTGCCGAGATGATTGGCGGGCAGGTCGATGCGGCCACGGGCGGGAAGAGTGGCGGCATCACCGTCAACCCCCAGCCCATGGAAGACGCGGCGCGCAAGGGCTACGCCACGGCCACCGATCTGGCGGACTACCTCGTCAAGAAGGGCCTGCCGTTTCGTGACGCGCACGAAACGGTGGCGCACGCTGTGAAAGCGGCGCAATCCCACGGCTGCGATTTGTCCGAGTTGCCGCTTTCCGTGCTGCAGGGCTTCCACCCCGACATCGGCAAGGACGTGTACGAAGTGCTCAGCCTGCGCGGCTCGCTCGATGCGCGCAACACCCTGGGCGGAACCGCGCCCGCGCAGGTCAGAATGCAGATTGCACGGCACCAGGCGCGTCTGGGCTAAAAATATTGAGGAAAATTGGCCTCTAGCGCTTGATGCATAAGCGTTAGCAGCTATCAAAATGAGAGTTTCTACGCCTCCCACCAGAGCGCGTGGGGGCGCTCAAAGATTTCAACCCGCCAAAGGAGTTCCGCCGATGTCCCCGTCCCGCCGCACCCTGATCTCGCGCGTCCTGCGCACCACCGCCGCTCTGGGCGCCAGCCTGGCCCTGTGCAGCGCGTTCGCGCAAAGCGCCAAACCCATTCGCATCATGGTGGGTTTCCCGGCCGGTGGTGGCTCGGACGCCATTGCCCGCCTGCTGGCCGCCAAGCTGCGCACGCCGCTCGGCACCGAGGTGCTGGTGGAAAACCGCCCCGGCGCAGGGGGGCAGATTGCGGCGCAGGCGCTCAAGGCCGCACCGGCGGACGGCAGCGTGCTGTTCCTCTCGCACGACCACACCATTTCGATTCTTCCGCTGGTCGTCAAAAACCCCGGCTACGCTCCCGAAACCGATTTCGTTCCCGTCGCTGGTATCGCCACCTTCGTCAACGCCTTTGCCGTGTCGGGCGGCACGCCGGCCAACAGCTTTGCCGCCTACGTCGATTGGGTCAAAGCGAAGAACGGCGGCAAGGACGCGGTGGGGATTCCGGCCCCCGCGTCGACACCGGAGTTTCTGGTGAAGGTCATTGCCGACAAGTACAAGCTCGATTTGGTATCCGCCCCCTACCGCGGCAGCGCGCCCATGGTGACCGACATGCTCGGCAACCAGATTCACGCCGGCGTCGGTTCGGTGCAGGACTTCATTGAAAACCACCGCGCCGGCAAGATTCGCGTCGTGGGCGTGCTGGGAACCGAACGCCAGGCAGCGCTGCCCGATGTGCCCACGTTCGACGAGATCGGCCTCAAAGGTTTTGAAGACCTGCCCTACTACGGCATCTACGCGCCCAAGGGAACCCCTGCGGCGGAAATCAAACGCCTCTCGGACGGAGTTGCCAAGGTGCTGGCGCTGCCCGAAGTGCGCACGCAGCTGACGGAACTCGGGCTCACCGTCGAGTACATGACCGGTGAGCAATTGGCGGTGCGCGAGCACGCCTATACCAAGGCCTGGACCCGCATCATCCAGACCAGCGGGTTCAAACCACAGTGAATCCCTGTGGCCGCGCCGAGCGGCCAGCATGCAATGACCTATAAAAATAGCCGCCGGCCTTGATGCACAAGCGCCGGCGGCTATTCTTTGATGAGGAAATAGGAGCTTATTCGGTTTCTCAATCAATCGAGTACGCG
>JBATPF010000458.1:0-2738 GCA_049291355.1 Giesbergeria sp. | reverse complement strand
GGTCCACCGTGGTCGCCTTTTTTGTGCACTGCACGTGGCAGCTCGGTAATTTGTTGCTCCTGCAGCGGCAGTGCGAGCGGGTGCAGGGCGTCGATGCGTTTCAGATAGGCGCGGGCGCTTTTGGCGTTCTCGCAGATCCAGTGCGTGGTGCGCGCAGCTGCGACCAGCGTGCCGGCCGGGAGCGTCTCTTGCAGCGGCGTTTGCGTCTCGCAGCCGAAATCAAGGGGCGCAGGGACCAGCAGCAGCCGGCCGCGGGCGGTGCCCGCTGTCTCGCGGCTCATGGCAGCACCAACCCGGCGGCGCGCAGCATGCGACAGGTGCGGATCAAGGGCAGACCGATCAGCGCGGTGGGGTCGTCGCTGACGATGGCGTCCAGCAAGGCAATGCCCAGCCCCTCGCTTTTGGCGCTGCCAGCGCAGTCGTAGGGTTGCTCGGCGCGCAGGTAGCGCTCGATGGTCGCGTCGTCCAGCGGGCGAAAACGCACTTCCACGGGGGCAATGTCCACCTCGGAGAAACCGCTGTCACTGCATACCACCGCCACCGCCGTCTGGAAGATCACGGTGCGCCCGCTCATGCGGCGCAGCTGCGCCGTGGCGCGCTCGTGGTTGCCGGGTTTGCCCAGCGGCTCGCCGGCCAGATCGGCCACCTGGTCGGAGCCGATCACGATGGCCTGCGGATGCAGGGCGGCCACGGCATGGGCCTTGGCCAGCGCCAGGCGCAGTGCCAAGGCGTGCGGCGCCTCGCCCGGCAGGGGCGATTCGTCGCTTTCGGGTGCGGCGACGGTAAAGGGCAGGTGCAGGCGTTCGAGCAGTTCGCGCCGGTAGCGCGAGCTCGAACCAAGCACCAGTGGGCGATTTTTCACAGCGTAGTCAGGCATCGCGCGATTCTCTTACACTGCGCCCATGACCAAGGAATATTCCCCGGACCGACTCGACGTGAAGGCCTTCGTGCAGGCATCCGCGCACTTGGCCGGGCACGATTCTTTGCTCAAGTATGAGCGCCTTGCGCAAGAAGCCACGGGCCTGCACCCCGCTCTGCGGGTGGACTGGGAGGCGCAGGGCGAACTGCGACCGGCGGCGGGGGGCGTTGGCGCGCCGCAATTTTGGCTGCGCCTGCAGGTGCACGCCACCTTTCCCATGCGCTGCCAGCGCTGTCTCAATGGCTTGGACGTACCGCTTGATGTGGACCGGTGGTTTCGCTTCGTGGCCGACGAAACCACGGCCGAGGCGCTGGACGACGATTCCGAGGAAGATTTGCTGGCGCTGAGCCGGGATTTCTCGCTGCACGAACTGATCGAGGACGAACTGCTGATGGCGCTGCCCGTGGTGCCGCGTCACGAGGTCTGCCCGAGCGAGGTGCCCATGAATTCCTCCGACGAGGATTTCGAGGCAGCCAACGCCGAGCGCCCGAACCCGTTTGCCGCGCTTGCCGGCATACGCATCGACAAAGACAAGAAATAGGCAGAAGCGGCCCAGCGCGGCCTGCGTTATAATCGAGGGCTTCGCGCGAATCCCCTCGTGTCTTCAATGGGCTGATCGCGTTTTTACCAACCCCTCCCAAGACCAGGAGCCGATCATGGCTGTTCAGCAAAACAAAAAATCCCCTTCCAAGCGCGGCATGCACCGTTCGCACAACGCGCTGAACGTGCCCGGCATTGCGCTTGAGCCCACCACGGGTGAAGTGCACCTGCGCCACCACATCAGCCCCAACGGCTTCTACCGTGGCCGCCAGGTGCTGAAGAACAAGTCCGAAGCCTGATTTCTTGCGCAGCAAGCGCAGGCCGAGGCCCGTAGCTACACACCCTGTAGCGCGGGCCTTTGTTTTGGCCACTGCGTTTCAGTCCTAGACCACTTTGGCGACCGCGTCGCAACGTTTCATGACCACATTGGCAGTCGATTGCATGGGAGGCGACCACGGCCCCCGCGTCACACTGGCGGCCTGCCGCCGTTTCCTCGATTCGCACCCCGATGCGCGCCTGCTGCTGGTGGGCCTGCCCGAGGCGCTGAAGGATTTCACCCATGCGCGCTCCAGCGTCGTGCCGGCCAGCGAGGTGGTTGGCATGGACGACCCGATCGAAGTCGCGCTGCGGCGCAAGAAGCAGTCGTCGATGCGCATCGCCATCGAACAAGTGCAAACTGGCGCGGCTCAGGCGGTGGTCTCGGCCGGCAATACCGGCGCACTGATGGCCATTGCCCGCTATGTGCTCAAAACGCTCGATGGCATTGATCGGCCCGCCATTGCCAGCCAGCTGCCCAATGACAAGGGCGGCGCCACCACCGTGCTGGACCTGGGAGCGAATGTGGACTGCTCGGCCGAGCACCTGCTGCAGTTTGCGGTCATGGGCTCGGCGCTGGTGGCGGCGCTGGGCGGCGCCGCCCAGCCCACTGTGGGCCTGCTCAATATTGGCGAAGAGGCGATCAAGGGCAGCGAAGTGATCAAGCGCGCCGGGGAACTGCTGCGCGCCGCAGGGGCTGCCGGCACCATCAATTTTTACGGCAACGTCGAAGGCAACGACATTTTCAAGGGCACGGCGGACATCGTGGTGTGCGACGGTTTTGTCGGCAATGTGGCGCTCAAGGCCAGCGAAGGCGTGGCCTCCATGATTGTTGGCGGCCTCAAGCAGGAATTCAAGCGCAATCTGTTCACCAAGCTGGCCGCGTTGGTCGCCTACCCGGTGCTCGCGGCCTTGATGAAGCGCATGGACTACCGGCGCTACAACGGCGCGGCGCTTCTGGGCC
>JBATPF010000457.1:0-2592 GCA_049291355.1 Giesbergeria sp. | reverse complement strand
GTTCAGGTGCATCCGGTAGTACAGCTCGCCAATGCGCTCTGCACCCCGTGCGGCGTAGCCATAACTGGCAGGGTCCGCTGCGGAGGCCGATGCATAGTGGCCGCTGGTGCGCAGCATGCCGAGCGCCAAGCCCAGACCGTCGGAGCCGCGCCGCCAGGCCGAGCCGTCGAGTTCCGCTCCGACGGTGAACGCGTCGTCGAACGGCACGCGCCCGGAGGTTTGGTGGCCATAGCGCGCGAACAGGGTCAGCGCATCGGTAAAGCGCTGGTCCAGCGACATGCCAACGCCTGCGTGGCGTGCGTCGCTGCCATCAAAGTCTGCGCCGCGTGCATTGCTCCAGGCATAGGCTCGGTACGTGCCAGGCAGTTGGTTGATGCGTGGCGATATCCAAGCCTGCGCCAGGACAAAGGGTTTGCCGGTGCTGGCGCTGAAGTTGGCCCCATTGCCCGTGCCAAACACGCCCAGCGACGCACCCCAAGGCAGGGACTTGTCGCTGGAATTCTCATAGGCGGCTATGGCCCCAGGAGAGAATCCAAAGCGATCGGCGCCAATGTCGCCCCCCGAGTCGAGCAGCGGGTTGTGCACGAACACATTGTTCGCAAAGTGACGCGTCTCGTCGTCGGCGATGGCGTTCTGGTCAAAGAATCCGAATGGGTCGATCTTGCCGACGGTGAAGACCGCCTTGTGCTCACCGCGTTGGCTCAGCGGAACGTCCAGCTGGTACCAGGCCTGCGCCAGCGTGAACTGGGCATCGTCGGGGTCAGTGCCGCTGAAAGTGGTGCTGTTGGCCGTTCCGGTGTAGGTGGGCCGCAGGGCCAGGCCATCCCCTTGGCCAAAGCGGGCATGCACAAACACTTTGCCCTTGTTCGCACCAAAGTCGCCGCCCGGCAGGGTCGCAGCCACATCGCCGCGGTAGTTCGCACGGCTGCGGCCCGAAGCCGGATCGCCCAGGGCGCTGCGCCTTGCTTGCTGGACCATGGCCGTGAGACTGCCTTCCACGCTGATGCCGTCCAGCGCTTCTGTGAGCTTGTGCGCAGGACCTTGCAGAGCCTGCTGCTGCGCTTCCACGGCCTGGATGCGCGTCGCCAATTCGGGCTCGTTCTCGCTGATGCGATCGGTTTCCAGCGCGCTGCGCAGCTGGGTGTTCTGGGCTTCCAGGCGCTCTACGCGCTCGGCCAGTGCCTTGACCTGCGCCACCAGCGCGTCGGTGTCCGTCGCAGCCACGCTGGATAGCGGGGTGGCGGCAGCACACAGGGCCGCCGCAAGCGACAGCGCCTTGCGAACGGGGAGCTTGCGCTGCATTTCAATACCCACCCTTCTTACCGACGCCGGCGTAGGTGAAGTCCCATTCCAGCTCCACCGTCTTGAACCAGGGGCGTACGCCGGTGGCGCGGTCGGTATGGCGTCCATAGTGCATACCCATGGTGTTTTCCTTGGCGCTCGGCGGATAGACGGTGAACTTCACGCGGTACTTGCCGGGGCCTGCAAGCTTGACGTTGTCGCCGTAGTGCGGGCCGTCACTGGCCACCATGGGCATCATGGGCATCATGTCGCCGCGGATCACCGCGCCCGAACCCTGTTTGCTCAGTTCGTACTTCACCAGCAGGAAGGGAATCCAGGTGCCTTCGGAGTATCCATTGGCGTTGCTCGCCAAAGCGTGAAGGTCGGCTTCCAGATGAATGTCGGATTCCGCCACCTTGCGCATGTGGCCCTCAGGCTCCATCTCCACCGGCTGCAGGTACACCGCACCCACCTCCATGCCCGACACGTTTTGCGGAGCGCCAATGGGATATTCCAAGGCCGATGCGGTCAGGCTGAGGCCCAGCAGGCCGGAGAAGATGAGCGAACGAAGAAGCATGTGCAAGCCTTGTTTTGCAGTTGGAAAAAGCCACGTGCGTGCCGCCTTAACAAAGTAACGCCAGTGAGACGGATTCGCATTCTGATCCTTTTGCAGCCCTTAGCAACTGCGCAAGATCAATGTTTCCCAGGCTCTTTTTGTTTTTTGTTGCGTTGCCTACCCAATGAACTTAAGTAGGCGGTCGCCCGTTCGCTATATCCGCCATGCTGAACCCCTGCTCGGCCTTCTGAAGCGACTCACAAAAAAGCCGCGCCCAGAGGCGCGGCTTTTCTCGGGGTTCGGTCCGGGCGAACTCAGTCTTGGCGGCTCCGGGCGCAGGCCAGTTCGGTCATCACGCGGGCATCGGTCTGGGCCAGGGCCCACAGCTCGCGGTCTTCGCGGGCCCGACGGCGCTCGGCACGCCAAGTGGAGAACATGGCAGCCAAACCGGAACCCGTGTTGGCGGACACGGCAGGCACGGTCAGCGAGCGCAGGAAGGAAGAATGGGTCAATGTGGTCATGGCAAATCCTAAAAACGGGGCACGCTTTGGTGCAATGGACGAATATTAGGGTTTACCCGACTGTTATTCAACTTTATGTCTGTGATGATGATCATTCATATAGTGAATGATTAACACCCTCCCCCGCACACGCGCCATGTCTGATGCCTTCCGCCGCCTGGACCTGAATCTTCTGCGTGTTTTTGACGCGGTGATGGCCGAACGCAGCCTGACGCGTGCGGCCCACAAGCTGGC
>JBATPF010000456.1:0-2048 GCA_049291355.1 Giesbergeria sp. | reverse complement strand
GGTGAGCACCGCGTCGTCAAAGTGCAGCGCGGCCGTGGGCGCCGCCACCGCGCCCGGGGCACGGGCAAACACCGTCTGGTAGCGCTCGGTGTCTTGCGCAGCGTCGGCGTCGTGGCCGCTCGCCTGGTCGCGTCCGATATAGGGGGGCAGCGGCAGGTGGCCGCAGCGCTCCATCAGCTCCCAGGCGCTCTCGCCAGCCGGGCCGTGCAGGGCAAAGCGAAACAGCGGGCCGTCTTCATGGGGCCAGCGGGACAGCAGCGTGGCGTCAAAACCGCCCGCCGCCAGGCCGCCCGCCAAGTGGATGCGCGCGCCCACAGGCGGCTTCTTGCTCACTTTCATATGTGCCACCACCTCGCAGCCGGCGTTACCAGTCAGCACGCGCTCAATCAGCAGTTCGAGCTTGCCGCCGCTGTCCTTCTCGCCAAAGATGCGCGCCTTGACGACGCGGGTGTCGTTGAACACCAGCAGGTCACCGGCCCGCAGCAAGGCCGGGAGCTCGCGGAAGATGCGGTCGCAGGGGACGTCGCCGCGTCCATCGAGCAGGCGCGAGCTGCTGCGCTCGGGCGTGGGGTGCTGGGCGATGCGATCGGGGGGCAGATCGAAATCAAAATCGCTGAGCGTGAAGGCGCGCGCGGTGGAATCGGGCAATTGAGACGTCATAGGGCAAGGGGCTGAACAGGCCCGCTTAGAAAAGATCGGGAAAATCAGGAGAAAAGGGCGCGATTGTGTCAAACCGCGCAGCGCTTGGTGCGCGTAAGCTTGAATGGCGCACAATTTTTCAAGGACGGTGCCTATGGAAGCCTTTGTCTGGGACCAGAACTTCATCACCGGTCTGGAAGACGTGGACGATCAGCACCACGCGCTCGTAGCCCTGTTCAATCAGCTCAGTGAGACGTTTCAAAGCACCGATCTGCACAATCGCGAGGCCTTGCTGAACGATACGTTTGCGCGTTTGGTCGCCTACACCGAATACCATTTTCGCGATGAGGAGGCGCTGATGCGCGGGGTGGGCATCGACCCGCGCCACATTGCGCTGCAGGAGTCGCAGCATGCGCAGTTTGTCCACCAGATCAACGAGATCTGGTCGGTGCGAAGTTCCATGCCGGACACGGCCGAGTCCATCATCGGGTTTCTGACCTCCTGGCTGGGGCTGCATATTCTGGGCACAGACCAGGCGCTGGCGCGGCAGATCGTGGCCGTCGCCGCCGGAGCCACGCCCGAGCAGGCCTGGAACAATGAACACAACGCCGCCGAGAGCAACAGCACCCAGGCGCTTCTCAAGCTGATCGAGCGGCTTTACCACGTGCTGGCGCAGCAAAACGCCGGGCTGATCAACGCCAACCGATGGCTTGAGGAGCGCGTGGAACAGCGCACCCAGGAGCTGGCGCAGGCCAATGACGAACTCCAGCATGCCAACCGCATGCTGGAGGCGTTTTCGCGCACCGATGGCCTGCTGGGCATCGCCAACCGAAGCTACTTTGACGAACGTCTGGCCCAGGCCTGCGCGGCGGCGTTTCGGCGCGAACAACCGCTGGCTCTGCTGATGATCGATGTCGATCATTTCAAGCAGTTCAACGATTGCCATGGCCACCCCAAGGGCGACACGTGCCTGCAGGCGGTGGCGCGTGCGGTGGAGCAAACCCTGACACGCAGCACCGACCTGGTAGCGCGCTACGGTGGTGAAGAGCTGGCCGTCATCCTCCCCGACACCGATGCCGAAGGCGCCGCCACCGTGGCCGCCCGGGTGGTGGCGAATGTGACCGCGCTGGGCCTGGTGCATGGCGCGTCCCAGGTGTCGCCCTGTGTGAGCGTGAGCGTGGGCGCGGCCGCGCTGGTACCGCCCCAGAAATTCGGCGGCACCAGCCTGGTGGAGGAAGCCGACGCCGCCCTGTACGAGGCCAAGGCAAGCGGACGCAACCGCTGGGTGCTGGCGCCGCACTGACTTGCAGAGCACGCGGGCCGCTAGCGGCTCACGCCACGCGCGAGACTTGCACCTGGTTGAGCAAGCTTTCCACGTCCGCCACCGCCGCCAGCGCGGTCCCCGGCGC
>JBATPF010000455.1:0-6109 GCA_049291355.1 Giesbergeria sp. | reverse complement strand
CTCATTTCGCTCGGCTAACACCGCAAAAATTATGTCCAGCCCCGCTCAGTACCCTCCACACCCACTGCATCGCACTATTATTTCAATAGCTGCTTTCGCTTTACTGGTAAGCGCTGGAGGCCAAATTTATGCTCAAAATACGGCCACGCCCAACCCGCAAAGCGTGCGCCCGGGCGAGCCGGTCACGCTGAACTTCGCGAATGCCGACATCGAGGCCGTGGCGCGCACCATGGCCACCATCACCGGGCGCAACGTGGTGGTGGACCCGCGGGTCAAGGGCCAGCTCAATCTGGTGACCGAGCGCGCGGTCACGCCAGCAGCCGCATTCGAGCAGTTCCTGGCGGCGCTGCGCCTGCAGGGCTACACGGTGGTGGAGACGAGCGGCCTGTACAAAGTGGTGCCCGAGGCCGAGGGCAAGCTTCAGGGCAGCAGCGTGCGCGTATGGCAAGGCGGCGCGCCGGCCACCGCGGGGGGTGGACAGATCGTCACGCAGATCTTCAAACTCAATTTCGAGAATGCCGCCAACCTGGTGCCGGTGCTTCGCCCGCTCATCAGCCCGAACAACACCATCAACGTGAACCCCGGCAACAACTCGCTGGTGATCACCGATTACGCCGACAACCTGGCCCGCCTGGGCCGCATCGTTGCTGCGATGGACATGTCCAACGCCAGCGACGTGGAAGTGATTCCGTTGAAGAACGCTATCGCCACCGACCTCGCGCCCCTGGTGGCGCGCCTGATCGAGGGGGGAACCTCCTCCGCCACCGCGGCGACACCGGGCGCCTCGCCGGGCCAGGCCGACAACTCTTTCAAGACCACGCTGCTGGCCGATCCCCAGAGCAATTCGCTGATCCTGCGCGCCGCCAACCCGGCGCGCCTGGCCCAGGTGCGCTCGCTGGTGCAAAAGCTCGACCAGGCGCCGGCACCGGGCAGCAGCGCGGCCAACGGCAACATCCACGTCGTCTACCTGAAGAATGCCGACGCCACCAAATTGGCCACCACACTGCGTGCGGCCATGGCGGCGAGCGGAAGTTCAGGCACCGGCGCTGGCGGCAGCACCAGCACCCCAGCAAACAACACCAGCGGCCTGAGCACCGCCACGGCCGGCACCAGCACCGCATCGGCGAGCAACTCGGGGATGGCGAGCGCCAGCGGAGGGGGCCTGGGTACCGGTGGTGGCAGCCTGGGAGGCGCCAGCAGCACGGCGCCGTCGACGGGCGGGCAGATCCAGGCCGATCCGGCCACCAACTCGCTCATCATCACCGCACCGGAACCGCAATACCGCCAACTGCGCACCGTGATCGACCAACTCGACGGCCGGCGTGCACAGGTGCTGGTGGAGAGCCTGATCGTCGAAGTCACCGCCAGCAAGCTGGCGGAATTCGGTATCCAGTGGCAGGGCATCCTGGGCAAGCAGGGCGACGGCACGATCGGCGTGATCGGCACCAACTCGGCCCAGTCGGGCGCCAACATCGTGAACATCACGGGGGCGCTGGCCAGCGGATCGAGTACCGCTGCCGCCACCGCCCTGGGCACTTTGGGCAAGGGCCTGAACCTGGCGCTGGCGCCGCGCATCAACGGCCAGTACTACCTGGGCGCGCTGGCCAATTTTCTGCAAAACAGTGGCGACGCCAACGTGCTCTCCACCCCCAATCTGATGACGCTGGACAACGAGGAAGCGCGCATCATCATCGGCAACAACGTGCCTTTCGTCACCGGCTCGTATGCCGCCAGCGCAGGGACCAGCACGGTGAACCCCTTCACCACGGTCGAGCGCAAAGATGTGGGCCTGGTGCTGCGCGTGCGCCCGCAGATCAGCGAAAACGGCACGGTCAAAATGGCCATCTACCAGGAGGTCTCGAAGATCGAGGCCAGCACCCTGAAGGACCCCAATGGCCCCACCACGAGCAAGCGCGCCATCGAATCCAATGTGGTGGTGGACGACGGCAACATCATTGTCATTGGCGGCCTGCTGGAAGACTCCTACAGCTCGGGCGAAGACAAGGTGCCACTGTTTGGCGACATCCCGGTCGTCGGCAACCTGTTTCGCAGCGAAAGCCGCTCGCGCAGCAAGACCAACCTGATGGTGTTTCTGCGACCCATCGTCGTGCGCGACAACGCGACCAGCAACGCACTCATGATGGACCGCTACGAAGCCATTCGCGCCCTGCAACAGGTCAGCCAACCCGAACCCAGCACGCTGCTGCGCCCGGTATCGGGCGCGCCCCTGTTGCCGCCGCTGCCCGCACGGCCCGCTGGTGCGCGCAGCAACATCGTCACGCAGCCCGATTTCCCCGCAGGCGACTGATGGCCTACCCCTTGCCTTATGCGTTCGCGCGCGGTGCGCAACTGCTGCTGGAAGCCGAAGGCGAGCAGCTCGTGCTCTGGCACGGCCCCGCACCGCAACCGGGGCCCTTGAGCGAAGTGCTGCGCAAATACCCGGTGCAGCGCCTGCAGCCGCTCGACGCCGGGACGCTGGCGCAGCGCATCAGCGCCGCGTACTCGCAGCGCGAATCCAGCGCTGCCACGGTGGTCAGCGAGGTGGAAAGCGATGCCGACCTCTCGCGCATGATGCAGGAGCTGCCCGCCGTCGAAGACCTGCTGGAGGCCGCCGACGACGCACCCATCATCCGCATGCTCAACGCCCTGCTCACGCAGGCAGCGCGCGACGGCGCGAGCGACATCCACATCGAACCTTACGAGCGCCATTCCAGCGTGCGTTTTCGGGTCGACGGCACGCTGCGCGAGGTGGTGCAACCCAACCGCGCGCTGCACGCGGCCTTGATCAGCCGCCTGAAGATCATGGCGGACCTCGATATTTCAGAAAAGCGCCTGCCACAGGACGGCCGCATCAGCCTGCGCCTGGGCACGCGCGCCATCGACGTGCGCGTCTCCACCCTGCCCAGCGCGCATGGTGAGCGCGCCGTGCTGCGCCTGCTCGACAAGAGCGAAAACCGCCTCACGCTCGAAGCCGTGGGCATGCAGGGGCCGACGCTCTCGCGCTTCGAGGGCCTGATTCGGCAGCCCCACGGCATCGTGCTGGTGACCGGCCCCACCGGCTCGGGCAAAACCACCACGCTGTACGCGGCGTTGGGCCGACTGGACGCAGCGCAGGCCAACATCATGACGGTGGAAGACCCGATCGAGTACGAGCTGGCCGGGGTCGGCCAGACCCAGGTCAACGCCAAGATCGACCTCACCTTCGCCAAGGCCCTGCGCGCCATCCTGCGCCAGGACCCGGATGTGATCATGATCGGCGAGATCCGCGATTTCGAGACGGCGCAGATCGCCATCCAGGCCAGCCTCACCGGGCACCTGGTGCTGGCCACCCTGCACACCAACGACGCCGCCAGCGCCGTCAACCGCCTGACCGACATGGGGGTGGAGCCCTTCCTGCTGTCGAGTTCGCTGCTTGGCGTACTGGCGCAGCGCCTGGTGCGCAAAACCTGCACCGCGTGCCACGGCCAGGGGTGCGACACCTGTGGCCAGACGGGCTACAGCGGCCGCACCGGGCTTTTCGAGCTGTTGGTGACCACCGACGCGCTGCGCGCGCAAATCCACAACCGCGCATCCGAAGCCGACGTGCGCGCCGCGGCCCTGGCGGGCGGCATGCAACTGATGCGCGAAGACGGCGAGCGCCTGATTGCCACAGGCGTCACCAGCCGGGAGGAAGTGCTCAGGGTGACGCGGGACTGAGGGCTGGACACACTCAGCAAGTCGGGTTGACGGGAGGTTTTGGGCGAGATATAACATACGTTATAACTCGGAGTCCTTCCATGCACATGCTCAAACTGACTCAAATCGGCAACTCGATTGGCGTGATCCTGCCCAAGGAGGCCTTGGCCCGCCTCAAACTGTCCAAGGGAGAGAGTGTTTTTCTCACCGAAACACCGGACGGCTACGTGCTCACGCCCTACGATCCGGCACTGGAAGAAGAAATTCAGGCCGGTCGCGAGTTCATGCGCGACTACCGTGACACCTTTCATCAGCTTGCGAAATGAGCTGGCGCTGGGTCAGTCAACAGGCGCTAGTGCTGTTGCATGACGAAAGCTTGGCCGAGCACGGCGGCAGCCCAGGTTTGCGCGACGCAGGTCTGCTTGAATCGGCGCTGGCACGGCCCAAGAATCTTGCTGCGTACGAGTCGCCAGATCATGCTGCGCTGGCCGCCAGCTATGGCGTGGGCCTTGCAAAGAACCACGCTTTCGTGGACGGCAACAAGCGCGCGGCTTTTCTGGCCGTTGGCTTGTTTCTGTACCTTAACAGCTTTCGTCTGACCGCTTCACAAGCGCAAGCCACGCTCACCATGCTCGCCGTCGCCTCAGGTGAACTCAGCGAAGCAGCCTTTGCCGCTTGGCTGCGCGAGCACGCCAAGGCGAAAGACTAGGTCGGCGCAGGACCATCCAGCCGCGAGGCCCAGCTTTCCACTGCGCCGCTGTCGAGCCGGCGCGCAATCAGCCGCTCCCAGTTCGGCGGCAGCGGCAAGGCCAGGGCGGCGCGCAGTTCGGCGGTATCGAGGCTGGGGCGATAGAGCACATCAAGCAGGCGCGCCATCGACCACTGCGGGTGGGGCCGCTTTTGCAGCACCAGCTCGGCGCCGGCCCACAAGGCGCCTTCTTCCAGCACCCGGTAATACCAGCCGGTACGGCGCGTGTTTTGCAGTCGCGGGGCCATGTCGATGCGGCCAAAGCGTTCATTGAGCTTCCAGCAGGGCTGGCGCGCCTGGGAGACTTCGAGAAGCGCCCCGCCGACACGCACTTGATCGCCCAAGCACACATCGGCTTCCGTCAGACCCACGCTGTGAAGGTTTTCCCCAAAGGCGGCAGGCGCATCGAGCACGGCGCTCGCGCCCGGTTCCTGGCGCCAGGCGGCGTAATGTTCACTGGCGTAGTGGTGCACCGCCTTGTCGGGCCCGCCATGCACGCGCAAATCGCCCTGTGCATCACCCGCCAGGCCCAGAAAGCCGCAAAAAACAGGGCCCGTGCGAGCTTGCTTAGCGATGCCGCTGATCGAGCCCCGCGGATAGGGAACGGCTTGGCCGGTACACACTGCCAGCACCTGCCCAAGAACCGTGCCCTCGCTCACGTGGTTTTACCGCCCCAGACTGCGCTTCAATTCCTTGAGCAGCAAAATCACTTGGTTGGAGGCATGGCGGTAGCCGCCGTGAAAGACATGCAGGGCGCGGTCGTATTCGCCCGCCCGACTGAGCTCGACCACCTCTGCGGCCTGGGTATGAAAGTAGGCGTGTCGCGCCATCAGAATTTCAAAGGCGGGGTATTTGCCCAGCAGCTCGCGCCCCCGGCCGTCTAGCCATTGGCCCAGCGGGCAGCCCTTGGGGTCGCGCAGGCGCTCCAAGTCGATGGGCGTGTCGATCTCTCCGCTGAGCTGCTGGCGCAGTCGTCGCTTCCAGTCTTCGTGCGAAACGATGGCCGCATCGATGTCAAATTCGGACGCGAGGGTGCGTGCATAGTCCGCGTCGAGCACGAGTTCGCTCGCGTTGTCCTCGAACGCCCAGGTGGTTTCCTGGCTGTCGGGGTTCTGCTCGCGCAGCTTGAACATTTTGCTGAAAAAACCCATGGCGGTACTCGCTGCTGGGGCGCCCGAGGGCGCGGTCCGAAAAGATCACAGTGTTACGCATTTTGATACACATGTCTTGCGGCTGCTGTACAGGGACATTCAGTCCACCCTGAGACCCGAATGCGCCGGCCCGCCAGAATGTGGCCATGACTGCCCACTCCACCCTTTCCATGCTCGATCTCGTTGCCGTCCGCGAACGCGGCAGCGTGCGCGAGGCGCTTGCCATTGCCCTCGCCACCGCCCGCCATGCCGAGGCGCTGGGCTTCACCCGGTACTGGTTGGCCGAGCACCACAACATGGAGGGCATTGCCAGCTCGGCGACAGCCGTCCTGGTAGGCCACATCGCCGCCGGCACGCAAACCCTGCGTGTGGGCTCAGGCGGTGTGATGCTGCCCAACCACGCGCCATTGGTGGTGGCCGAAGCCTTTGGCACGTTGGCCGAACTGTTTCCCGGCCGCATCGATCTGGGCCTGGGCCGTGCGCCCGGCACCGACCCGCTCACCATGCGCGCCCTGCGCCGCGATCGACAGGAAAC